>CAXTVK010000031.1:0-24868 GCA_964247655.1 uncultured Sphingomonadaceae bacterium
CAGTTCGACGAGCGCAACGGGCGGATCATGAACCCCAGCCTCGCCGAATATCACGTGCCGGTGCATCTCGACGTCCCCGAGATCGACGTGATCTGGACCGACATCGCCGATCCCCATACGCCGATGGGCGCGCACGGCATCGGCGAGATCGGCATCACCGGCGTCGCCGCCGCGGTCGCCAACGCGGTCTACAGCGCGACGGGCAAGCGCGTGCGCGATCTGCCGATCACGCTCGACAAACTGCTCTGACGCCTGAGCCGAGTGGCCGGGCCGCGCTTGGATAAGCGCGGTCCTGGCGGGTGAACGACGGCGGCGAAGCGGTCAGTGGCTGTCGCGCGGCACGCCGAAGGTCGCGTCGATCCGCTGGTAGCGCTCGGCGCCTTCGAGGATCGCGCCGGTGCCGAGCTGACCCACGATGCGACGCTGCATCTCCTGCCACGGCGTCTGCGAAGCGGGATAGGCATAGCCGCCGGCGGCATCGAGCACGGTGCGGCGCCGTTCCAGTTCGCCGTCGGGCAGCAGCACGTCGACGCGGCCCTGGCCGAGATCGACACGCAGCCGGTCGTAGGTTTCGAGCAGCGCCAGATTGCCGCCCGCCGCCGCCTCGGGCGAGACGTTGAGGATCGAGGGCGAGCCGCTGGTGCCCGACTGTCGGCCGTCGCCGAGACACGGCAGCTGATCGATCCCCGCCTTCACCAAATAGTCGGGCGGCCGCATGTTGACGACCTCGGCGGCGCCCGGATAGCCGATCGGGCCGCAGCCGCGGATCACGAGGATGTCGGTGCCGAGGATGCCGATCGCGGGATCGTCGACACGCGCGTGATAATCCTCGGGCCCGTCGAACACGATCGCGCGGCCAACGAACGCGTCGGGATCCTGCGGGTCGCTCAGGAAGCGCGCGCGAAAATCGTCCGAGATCACGCTGGTCTTCATGATCGCGCTGTCGAACAGATTGCCCGTCATCACCTGGAAGCCCGCACGTTGCTTGAGCGGGCGACCGAAGGGGCGGATCACGTCGGGCAGATGCGAGACCGCGGCGCGGCAATTGTCGCCGATCGTGCGGCCGTTGGCGGTGATCGCATGCTCGCGGATCAACCCCTGCCGGATCAGCTCGCCGACCACCGCGGGCACGCCGCCGGCATGATGATAATCCTCGCCGAGATATTCGCCGGCAGGCTGGAGATTGACCAGCAGCGGGATGTCGTGGCCGATCGCCTGCCAGTCGCGCAGATCGAGTTCGACGCCGACGTGGCGCGCGATCGCGGCGAGATGGATCGGCGCGTTGGTCGAGCCCCCGATCGCCGAGTTGACCGCGATCGCGTTCAGGAACGCATCGCGCGTCATGATCCGCGACGGGCGCAGATCCTCGCGCACCATCTCGACCGCGCGCTTGCCGGTGCGATACGCCATCTCGGCGCGCTGGCGGTAGGGCGCGGGAATCGCGGCCGAGCCGGGCAATTGCATGCCCAGCGCCTCGGCGAGGCTGTTCATCGTCGTCGCGGTGCCCATCGTGTTGCAATAGCCGGTCGATGGCGCCGAGGAGGCGGCGAGATCCATGAACTCGTCATAGCCGATCTCGCCCGCCGCCATCTGCTGGCGCGCCTCCCAGATGATGGTCCCAGATCCCGTGCGCCGGCCCTTGTGCCAGCCGTTGAGCATCGGGCCCACAGACAGCGCGATCGCTGGAATGTCGACGGTCGCCGCCGCCATCAGGCAGGCGGGCGTGGTCTTGTCGCAGCCGATCGTCAGTACGACGCCGTCGAGCGGATAGCCGTAGAGCGTCTCGACGAGCCCGAGATAGGCGAGGTTGCGATCGAGGCCCGCGGTAGGCCGCTTGCCCGTCTCCTGTATGGGATGGACGGGGAATTCGATCGGGATGCCGCCCGCCTCGCGGATGCCATCCTTGACGCGTTCGGCGAGCACGAGATGGTGACGGTTGCACGGCGACAGGTCCGAGCCGGTCTGCGCGATGCCGATGATCGGGCGATCGGACTGCAGTTCCTCGCGGCTGAACCCGTAGTTGAGATAGCGTTCGAGATAGAGCGCGGTCATGTCGGGATGCGCGGGGTCGTCGAACCAGGCTCGCGACCGGAGGCGGCGTGGGCTATCGGCGTCTGACACTGGCGGCTCTTCCTCTGCATCGCCTTGACTTGCCGGCGACTATCCCCGTTTGATTTGTCTGATATATACGATCGCGTTTGCTTGCAAGGAACACGACGTGCCCCCTCTCTCGATCGCGATCATCGGCGCCGGCAAGATCGCGCAGGACCAGCATATCCCCGCGATCGCGGGATGTGGTCGCTTTGCCTTGGCCGCGGTGGTCGATCCTGCACGCCCCGACCTCGGCGTGCCGGTGTTCGCGTCGCTCGCCGATCTGTTCGATACCGGCCCCGCGATCGACGCCGTCGCGATCTGCACGCCGCCGCAGGTCCGCACCGGGATCGCGCTCGACGCCATAACCGCCGGCCTGCATGTGCTGCTGGAAAAGCCGCCTGCCGCGACGCTGAGCGACGTCGCCGCGATCGGGGCGGTGATCCGGCCCGGTCGCAGCGTCTATGCGACCTGGCATTCGCGACACGCGCCGATGGTCGCTGCGGCACGCGACTGGCTTGCCGGGAAGACGATCCGGTCGGGTCGCATGATCTGGCGCGAGGACGCCAAGCGCTGGCATCCGGGGCAGCATTGGCTGTGGCAGCCGGGCGGGTTCGGCGTGTTCGATCCGGCGATCAACGGCTTCTCGATCCTCACCGAGATCGTCGATCTGCCATGCTCGGTGTCGCGCGCCGATTTCCAGATACCCGAAGGCCTGCACGCACCGATCGCGGCGCAGCTCGACATGCGGATCGGCGACGCGCGGCTCGCGGTCGATCTCCACTTCCACGACGACGACACGCCCGAATGGACGATCGAACTCGACACCGACGGCGGCACGCTCGCGCTGCGCGACGGTGGGGCGACGCTGCTGATCGACGGCGAGGAGACGCGGCAGGATCGCAATAGCGAATATGCCGACATATACCGGCGCTTCGCTACGCTGATCGTCGAGGGCCGCTCGGAAATAGACGTCCGCCCGCTGCGGTTGGTGGCGGATGCGTTCCTGCTCGCGAAGCATAGCATCGTCGAGCCGTTCGAGCCCTGAACATGAGGGCGGCGTTTTGCCGTCACCGTTCCCCGGCGAACGCCGGGGAACTGCTACCTCACCACCAGGTCGCGTAGAGCGCCACCAGGATCAGGCAGACCGCCAGCGCGCCGACGTTGAAGCTCGTCTTCGTCTTGTAGCTGACGTCGGCGGTCTCGATCGTGTCGACGTCGCGGCGCGCCGGCATGACCAGCGAAACGACGACCGCCAGCACCAGCGCGATCAGGAACACCACGCCCATCCGGTTCATGAACGGCAGAGACGCCCATTCGAGCTTGAACAGCCACGAGAGCAGCACCGAGGCCACCGCCGCGCTGATCGCGCCCGCTTCGTTGGCGCGCTTCCAGAACAGGCCGAGCAGGAAGATCACGGTGATCCCCGGCGTGAAGAAGCCGGTGAATTCCTGGATGAATTGGAACGCCTGCTCGGACGAGCCGACCAGCGGCTTGGCGGCGACGATCGCGACGATGATCGCGACCACCGCGGCGATCCGCCCGACCAGCACGAGATGCTTTTCGCGACCGACGTCGTCGGCCTTGGCTTCCTGGCCCCTGAACTTGGCGTAGACGTCGAGCGTGAAGATCGTCGCGATCGAATTGATCTTGGAGGCGGTCGACGCGACGATCGCGGCGATCAGGGCGGCGAAGACGAGACCGAGCAGCCCGGTCGGCAACAGCCGCATCATCGTCGGATAGGCTTCGTCGGGCTTGGCGAGGCCGGGTGCGAGCAACACCGCAGCGATGCCGGGCAGCACGATGATCACCGGCATCAGCAGCTTGAGGAAGGCCGCGAAGATGATCCCTTTCTGCGCTTCAGCCAGATCCTTCGCGGCGAGCGCGCGCTGGATGATATATTGGTTGAAGCCCCAATAGCTGAGGTTTGCGATCCACATGCCCCCGATCAGCACCGACAGGCCGGGCAGATCCATATAATGCGGATCGCCCTTCTTGAGGATCATGTGGAAGTGATCGGGAATGCTCGCGGTGAGCTTGCCCCAGCCCGCCAGCACGTCGCCGCCGCCGAGCTTGCCCAGCGTCAGCCATGCGATGATCAGCCCGCCCAGCACCAGCAACGTCACCTGCACGATGTCGGTGAGCGCGACCGCCTTCAGCCCGCCGCGGATCTGGTAGAGCAGCGCGAACGCGCCCAGGATCACCAGCGCGAGCATCTGGTCGATCCCCGCCACCTTGGTGACCGCGATCGAGCCCAGCCAGATGATCGAGGTGAGGTTCACGAACACGTAGAGCGCGAGCCAGAAGATCGCCATCAGCGTGCGGATGTTGCGCCCGTACCGCCGCTCGAGGAACTGCGGCATCGTGTAGATCTCGTTGCGCAGGAAGATCGGCAGGAAGAACTTGCCGACGATCAGCAGCGTCAGCGCCGCCATCCATTCGTAGGACGCGATCGCGAGCCCGATCGCATAGCCCGATCCCGCCATGCCGACGATCTGCTCGGCCGAGATGTTGGCGGCGATCAGCGAGGCGCCGATCGCCCACCAGGGCAGGTTCTTCGAGGCGAGGAAATAGTCGGTGGTGTTCTTGGGGCCGGCGCCCGCCTTGTCGCGGCTGACCCACTGCGCGAGGCCGAATATGGCGATCGCGTAGACGACGATGACGCCGATATCGATGGGGGCTAGCGACAAGGCGGGATCCTCTCCTGGCGCGCCGCTGGCGCACGGCCGCGGGCATGTTTATCTTGCTGGCTTCATTTATATGATTATTAGCCGATGGCAATTGGCATGATGACGATGCGCAGGGAGAGGTCAATGGAGTGCATCTGGCCGCTAGGCGCCACGCTCGGCGAAGGCCCGCTTTGGGATCCGGCACGCCAAGCGCTCTGGTTCGTCGACATCGAACAGGGTCTTATCCATCGCTGCGACGCGCACGGCGGAGACCGACGGACGTACGAGGTCGGCGGGATGCCGAGCTTCATTCTGCCGCGCGACGGCGGCGGGTTCGTCGTCGGCAATGGCGACGCGCTCCAGCATTTCGACGGCGAGCGCGTCGTCGCCACGATCGACCGCGTGTCGATGCGCCCCGCCAACCGCTTCAACGATGCCGCCACCGACATCCACGGCCGGCTGTGGTTCGGATCGATGGACAAGGAGGAGGAGCGCGTCACCGGCGCGGTCCACGTCCATGCCGATGGCGCCATCCACGTCGCGGGCGGCGAGAGCATGATCACCAACGGCCCCGCGATAAGCGGCGACGGGCGCTGGCTCTACCATGTCGACACGCCCGAGCGGACGATCTGGCGCTTCGACGTGGCGGGCACCAACCGGCTCGACCGGGGCGCGCCGTTCGTCCGCATCGAGGAGGAGGCTGGCAATCCCGACGGCGTCACGATCGACGGCGAGGACCATCTCTGGGTCGGCCTGTGGGGCGGCTGGGCCGCGCGCCGCTATGCGCCGGACGGCACGCTGGTCCGCGAAGTGCGTTTCCCCTGCGCCAACGTCACCAAGCTCGCCTTCGGTGGCCCCGATCTCAAGACTGCGTTCGCCACCACCGCACGCGCCGATCTCGAGGACGAGGCACTCAAGGCGCAGCCGCTCGCGGGCGGCGTCTTCGCCTTCCCGGTCGACGCGCCGGGCGCGGTCGTGACGCCCGCGAAACTAGAGGGATGACGGTTACCAGCCGCATATTGGGCGATTGGGGCACCACGCGTCTGCGGCTGTTCCGCGTCGAGGACGGCGCGATCGTCGACCGGCTCGACGGCCCGGGCATCGGCCAGCTCGCCGCCTCGCCCGCCGAGACGCTCGCCGCGACGCTGGCGCCCTGGCGCGCGGCGGCGCGCGCGTCGGGCGTCCTGCTCTGCGGGATGGCGGGATCGCGCAACGGTGTGGTCGAGGTGCCTTACGCGCCCTCTCCCGCGGACGTCGCCGCGTGGCGCGCGCGGATCGCGACCGTCGATGTCGACGGCGTCGCGGTCTCGGTCGCGCCAGGCCTGAGCAGCGCCAATTTCTTAGGGCGTGCCGACGTGATGCGCGGCGAGGAGACGCAGATCTTCGGCGCCGCCGCGCTCGACCCCGTCTTGGCGGACGGCCGCGCGCTGCTCGTGTTGCCCGGCACGCACAGCAAATGGGCCGAGCTGATCGACGGCCGTATCGCGCGCTTCCACACCTTCCCGACCGGCGAGCTGTTCGCGCTGCTGCGCGACCATTCGACGCTGACCCGCGCCGGCACCGACTCCGTCGGCCGCGAGGAGGGGTTCGCCGCCGGCCTGTCGCGCGCCGGCACCGGGCTGATCGCGGGGCTGTTCGAGGCGCGCGCCGCGCAGCTCGTCGAGGGGCGCAGCCTCGGCTGGGCGCTGGGGCTGCTCTCGGGCCTGCTGATCGGCGGCGAATTCGCCGAGGCGCTGTCGCTCGCCGGCGCACGGCCGACGCGGATCGCGCTGATCGGCGATCCGGGGCTCTCCGCGCTCTACGCGCAGGCCGCCGAACGCCTCGGCCTCGCGGTCACCCATCTCGACGGCGACGCCTGCGCGATCGCCGGCCTCGTTCTGCTCGCTTCCCCGGAGACCGCATGACCATCGACGACATTCTCGCAGACGGCGCGCCGCCGGTCGTGGCGA
Organism: uncultured Sphingomonadaceae bacterium; assembly: GCA_964247655.1. Lineage (GTDB taxonomy): Bacteria > Pseudomonadota > Alphaproteobacteria > Sphingomonadales > Sphingomonadaceae > Solisphingomonas. The sequence continues at coordinate 6,710 of CAXTVK010000031.1, forward strand.
TCCTGCGCGGCGTCAAGCCCGACGAGGTCGTCGCGATCGGTGAGGCGCTGGTGGCCGCGGGCATTCGGCTGATCGAGGTGCCGCTCAACTCGCCCGATCCGTTCGAGAGCATCCGTCGGCTGGTCGAGGCGATGGGCACACGTGCGCTCTGTGGCGCAGGCACGGTGCTCGAACCCGATCTGGTCGACGCGGTCGCCGAAAGCGGCGGCAAGCTGCTCGTCACGCCCAACGTCAACCCGGCGGTGATCGCGCGCGGCGTGTCGCTCGGCATGGAGCCGATGCCCGGCTTCGCGACGCCCAGCGAGGCGTTCGCCGCGGTCGCCGCGGGCGCGCGGCGGCTCAAGCTGTTCCCCGCGAGCGGCTTCGGCATCAATTACCTCAAGGCGATCCGCGAAGTCCTCCCCGCGGGCACGCGGACCTGGGCGGTGGGCGGCACCGGCGCGCATAATATCGGCGAGTGGCTGGCGGCGGGCGCCGAGGGCATCGGCGTCGGCGGCGCGCTCTACAAGGCCGGCGACGACGCCGCGACGGTCCGGGCGCGGGGCGATGCGCTGGTCGCGGCGTGGCGGGCCGGGTGACGTCGACGGCATGCGGGGATGTGCCGCGCGCCTCTTGATCACGCGTGCGCGGTCATCCTCACCTCCCCGTCACCCGGGCCCGCCGCTCGGCCAAAGTCGATCCGGTCACCAAGCCGACGAGCACGAAACGCTCTCCAAACCCGTTCCCCCGCGCAAGCGGGGGCCCAGGGCTTCGCGCGCCGCGCCCGCCGCCCTGGGCTCCCGTCTGCGCGGAGAACGGCGGCGGCACGCCGGGCCTATCCTTCCGCTACGCGCTGGCGTTCGGCGTCGGCGATCAGCAGCATCACCTCGCGGATGATCAGGCTCATCGCGGCGTGCGCGCCGGCGCTGTCGTGCGCCTCGATCGCATCCTTGACGGCCTTGTGCGCGGGCAGGCTGGCGGTGCGGCCCTTGAAGCGGTTGGTGAAGCGGATCGAGGTGCGCAGCGCGGTCTCGACGACGTCGCGAAACTGGCCGTAGAAGGGGTTGCCCGATGCCTCGAGCACCGCGACGTGGAAGGCGATGTCGGCGTCGAGCGGATCGTCCTGCCCGGCCTCCGCAGCGACCATCCGCCGATAGCCCACCTCGACCAGCGCGAGCCCGGCGGGCGACGCGGTGCGCGCGGCAAGCTCGGCGGCGGCGGGCTCGATCGAGACGCGCAGCTCGCTGAACTGGCGCAGCAGCTGGATCGAGAATTTGCGCTCGAGCAGCCAGCGCAGCACGTCGGCATCGAACAGGTTCCACGAATCCTCGGGCTGGACGATCGTCCCTTGCCGCGGCCTCGCGCTGAGCAGCCCCTTGGCGGTGAGCATCTTGACCGCCTCGCGCGTGACCGAGCGGCTGACCGCATAGCGCGTGGCGAGATCGGCCTCTGTCGGAAACACCCGGCCGGTATATTCCCCCGTCACGATCGAGCGACCGAGCGCATCGAGCATGCCGTGCGTCAGATTGCGGCCGAGCGAAGATCGGATGGTGGAGCGGCGATCGTCCATGTCGCGTGCGTCGCCTATCTCGCGGCGGTTCGCAACTCGCAATGGCGCGCCGGACCCGGAAGGATCGACGGGCCCGGAAGTCCGACACCATGACAGCCGGTCCGAGACGAACATCGACATGCCTGGCTTGAACCAAGCGCGGCGGTGGCGCAAAGGCGCCCTATGATGGACCCGCTCCGATCGGGCTCGCGACGCCCCCGGATATCGGCGCGCATGCTCGCGGCCGCGGTGATCGCCTGCGCGCTGCTGCTGCGGCTGCTCGTGCCCGCAGGCTGGATGCCGGTCAGCGACGCCCAAGGTGTCCATCTGACGCCGTGCTCGGGCTCGGGCCCGATGACGATGGCGATGGGGCCGATGAAGCCGATGGCGCGCGGCCAGACGGTGGCAGGCATGACGCATCCCATGCCGGGCGATCAGCAGGGCGTGCCCGAACACCCTTGCGCCTTCGCGAATCTCGGCCTCGCGCTTGCCGAGCCCGAGATGCCGGTGATGATGCTGCCGATCGCGCCCGCCGCGCTGGTGCCTGCGGGTCTCGCCATGCTGGTCTCGATCGGGCGCGGCCTCGCCGCACCGCCGCCGCCGCCCACCGGACCACCCGCGATCGCCTGATCCGCCCGCCGCGCCCGCGCGGCAGACGTCGTTCCAGTCGATCGGATATCAGATGAAAGCCCTTTCGCGCGCGCTGCTCTGCGCGCCCTTGCCGTTGGCGTTCGCCGCGGCCCCTTCGCTTGCCGCCGATGCACCGCCCCCCGCCGACATCCTCGTCACCGCGCAGAAGCAGCAGCAGACGATCGAGAACGCGCCCTCGACGCACGCCACGATCGATGCCGCGACGATCGCGACCACGATCAACGCGGTCAACGTCGAGGACACGCTCAAATATCTGCCCAGCCTGCTCGTCCGCAAACGCCATATCGGCGACACGCAGGCGCCGCTCGCGACGCGCACGTCGGGGCTGGGTTCGAGCGCGCGCAGCCTGATCTACGCCGACGGCGCGCTGCTCTCCTCGCTGATCGGCAACAACAACACGACCGCGAGCCCGCGCTGGAGCCTCGTCAGCCCGCAGGAGATCGCGCGAATCGACGTGCTCTACGGCCCCTTTTCGGCAGCCTATGCGGGCAATTCGATCGGCGCGGTGGTCAGCATCACGACGCGGCTGCCCGACACGCTCGAAGCCACGATCAGCGCGGGCACGAACGTCCAGCGCTTCCACCAGTACGGCACCGACGACACGCTGCCCGCACGCCAGATCGGCGGCACGATCGGCGACCGCTTCGGCCCGCTCGCGCTGTTCGCCAGCGTCGAACACACGACGAGCAACGCCCAGCCTTTGCTCTACGTCACCGCGACGGCGCAGCCCGCGGGCACGACCGGGGGCTATGCCGACGTCAACCGCACAGGCGGCGCGATCCGCGTGCTCGGCGCAAGCGGTATCGAGCATCAGGAGCAGACCGACCTCAAGCTCAAAGCGGCGCTCGATATCGCGCAGGGCATCCGCCTGACCTATGTCGGCGGGCTGTTCCTCAACGACACCGATGCCGGCGCCGAGACCTATCTGACGAGCACCGCGACCAGCGGGCAGGCCTATACCGGCGTCTTCTCGAGCGGCGTCTATGGTTACGACGAGCGCCACTGGTCGCACGCGCTCTCCGCCACCGGCACGGGCGAGCGCTTCGACTGGCAGGTGATCGGCACGCTCTACGATTTCGCACACGACGTGCAGCGTATCCCGACGGGCGTGCTTCCCGCGGCGCAGGACGGCGGCGCAGGGACGATCACCAAGCTGAACGGCACCGGCTGGAAGACCGCCGACGCCAAGGGCGCGTGGCGATCCGACGCGGACGCGACGCACACCATCAGCTTCGGCGCGCATGTCGACACCTACAGGATCGACAGCAACCGCTACACCACGAACGACTGGCTGAACGGCAGCCCCGGCGCGCTCAACCTGCAATCGAAGGGCGACACGCGCACCGCGGCCTTATGGGCGCAGGACGCGTGGAAGCTGCTGCCCGCGGTCACGCTGACCGTCGGCGGGCGCTACGAATGGTGGAAGGCGTATGACGGGCGCAACGTCTCGGCCTCGCCTGCGATCGCCGTCGACCAGCCGACTCTCGCCGCGCACAAATTTTCGCCCAAGGCTTCGCTTGCCTGGGACGCGAGCCGTGCCTGGACGCTACGCGCCTCGTTCGGCGAGGCCTACCGTTTCCCGACCGTCGGCGAGCTCTACCAGATCGTTACCAGCCCGGTCGCGGCGGTGCCGAACCCGAACCTTAAGCCGGAGCGAGCGCTCTCCGAGGAACTGGCGATCGAGCGACATGATTCGCACGGATCGATCCGGCTTTCGCTGTTCAACGAGGCGATCAAGAACGCGCTGATCTCGCAGCTCGGTGCGGTAAACGGCAACCCGCTCGTGCTCGCGACCTTCGTCCAGAACGTCGATCGCACGCGCGCCCGCGGCATCGAGTTCGCCGTCCAGCGCGCCGATCTGATCCCGCGCATCGATCTGTCGGGCAGCGTCACCTATGCCGATGCCGAGACGCGCAAGGATGCCGCGCTGCCGGCGGCCCAAGGCAAGCTGCTGCCGCAGGTGCCACATTGGAAGGCGACCGTCGTCGGCACCTGGCGCCCCACCGACCAGCTCTCGCTCACCGCCGCCGCGCGCTATTCGAGCCGCAACTACGGCACGATCGACAACAGCGACGTCGTCGGCAACACCTATCAGGGCTTCTACAAATATCTCGTCGTCGACCTGCGCGCGCAGGTGCGTGTCGACCGGCACTGGGCGCTCGGGCTGGGCGTCGACAACGTCAACGACGACAAATATTTCCTCTACCACCCCTTCCCGCAACGCAGCTTCCAGGCGGACCTGACATGGTCGCTGTGATCCGGCGGAGACAGTAGGCGTCACCCCCTCTCCCCGTTCGTCCTGAGCGAAGTCGAAGGATGTGTTGCAGGCGGTGCGCCCGGAGCCTGCACGTCGACTTCGCTCGGTGCGAACGGGTTCAATTGTTGGCCCGCATCCCTATAAAAGCTGCATGACCGACCACACCCGCTTCGCCTCCACCAATCCCGCCACCGGCGATACGCTGTGGGAGGGCGCCGCTGCGTCCGCCGACGAGGTCGCGACCGCGATCCACGCCGCGCACCGGGCCTTCAGGGGCTGGGCGGCGACCCCGATCGAGACGCGCATCGCGCACGTCCGCGCCTACAAGGCCGCGCTCGAGACGCATGCCGAGGAGATTGCGCAGGCAATCGGGCAGGAGACGGGCAAGCCGTTGTGGGAGGGTCGGCAAGAGGCCGCCTCGATGGCCGCCAAGGTAGATATCTCGATCAAGGCGCAGGCCGAACGCGCGGGACAGCGCGAGCAGGAGATGGCGTTCGGCCGCGCGGTGCTGCGCCACCGCCCGCACGGCGTGATGGCGGTGCTCGGCCCGTATAATTTTCCGGGGCACCTGCCCAACGGCCACATCGTCCCCGCTCTGCTCGCCGGCGACGCGGTGATCTTCAAGCCGTCCGAGGAGACGCCGCTGGTCGGCGCATGGATGGCGCGGTGCTGGGCCGAGGCGGGGCTGCCCGAGGGCGTCTTCACGCTGCTGCAGGGCGGGCGCGACACCGGCGCGGCGCTGGTCGGCGGCGCGATCGACGGGCTGCTGTTCACCGGATCGGCGGGCGCGGGCGCGCATTTTCGGCGGCTGTTCGTCGACCGGCCCGAGGTGATCCTCGCGCTCGAGCTCGGCGGCAACAATCCGCTGATCGCGTGGGACGGCGATCCGGCGGCGGTCGCCTCGATCGTCGTGCAGTCGGCGTTCATCACCACCGGCCAGCGCTGTTCGTGCGCGCGCCGGCTGATCGTGCCGCAGGGTGCCGTGGGCGACACGATCGTCGAGGCGACCGCGGCGCTCGCCGGGCGGATCGGCATCGGCCAGTGGGACGAGCAGCCCGAGCCGACGATCGGCCCGCTGATCTCGGCCACCGCCGCCGCGAACGCGCACGAGGCCGTCGCCGCGCTGATCGCGAGCGGTGCCCAGGTGATCCGGCCGTTCGAGCGCATCGCCGGCCGCTCCGACGCGTTCGTGACGCCCGCGATGCTCGACGTCACCGGACTCGACGTGCCCGATGCGGAGATCTTCGCGCCCGTGCTGCAGGTGATCCGCGTCGCCGATTTCGACGCGGCGATCGAGGCGGCGAACCACACCGCCTTCGGATTGTCGGGCGGCCTCGTCTCCGCCGACGAGGCGCTGTGGCGGCGCTATGCCGAGCGGGCGCGTGCGGGCGTGCTCAACTGGAACCGGCCGACGACGGGGGCTGCGGGCGCGATGCCGTTCGGCGGGCTCGGCGCCTCGGGCAACCACCGGCCCAGCGCCTATTATGCCGCGGACTATTGCGCCTATCCGGTCGCGAGCTTCGAGGCGGGCGTGGTTGCGGACCTGACGGGGGAGATCAAGGGGCTGCGCTGAGTCGCCCTACCCTTTCGTCCTGAGCGACGTCGGAGGATGCGACGCAAACGCCGCGCCCGCAACACGCACTTCGACTGCGCGCAGTGCGAACGGGTTAGCGACGGCGCGTAGATCAGCCGACCTTGTGCACCCAGCCCTCGGGCCCGGCGATCCGCCCGCGCTGTATCCCCACCAGCGCGTCGCGCAAGCTGTCGGTGGTCTCGCCGCCGTCGCCATTGCCGATGGTGAAGTCGCCCTCGGCACTCTTCACCGTTCCGATCGGAGTCACCACCGCGGCGGTGCCGCAGGCGAACACCTCGCGCAGCCGGCCCGATGCCGCATCGGCGCGCCACTGGTCGATCGCATAGGGCTCCTCGCGCACGACGATCCCCTTGTCGCGGGCGAGCGCGATCACCGAGGCGCGGGTGATGCCGGGCAGGATCGTGCCGGTGAGCGGCGGGGTCTGCAGCGATCCGTCGTCGAACAGGAAGAAGATATTCATGCCGCCCAGCTCGTCGACCCAGCGCTTCTCCGCGGTGTCGAGGAACACGACCTGATCGCAGCCATGCCGGATCGCTTCGGCTTGGGCCACGAGGCTCGCCGCATAATTGCCGCCGCATTTCGCCGCCCCCGTCCCGCCGGGCGCAGCGCGCGTATAATCGTCCGACACCCAGACGCTGACCGCCTTCTTGCCGCCCTTGAAATAGGCGCCGACCGGGCACGCGATCACGCAGAAGATGAACTCGGCCGAAGGGCGCACGCCCAGGAACGTCTCGCTCGCGAACATGAAGGGGCGGATGTAGAGGCTGCCCTCGCCGCCCGGCACCCAGGCCTCGTCGATCCCGATCAGCGCCTCGATCGCGTCGAGGAAGAGCTGCTCGGGCACCTCGGGCATCGCCATCCGCTTGGCGGACTCGTTGAACCGCCGCGCATTCTGTTCGGGGCGGAACAGCGAGATGCCGCCGTCGTCGCCGCGATAGGCCTTCATGCCCTCGAAGATCTCCTGCGCATAATGCAGCACCGCACAGGCCGGATCGATCTGGAAGGGGCGCCGCGCGCCGACCTTGGCGTCGTGCCAGCCCTGTCCCTCGCGCCAGGTGACCGTCACCATGTGATCGGTGAAGACACGGCCGAAGCCCGGATCCTCGAGCAGCACCGCGCGCTCGGCGGCGGCGATCGCCGCGGCGCTCGGCTCGATCGAAAAGTTCAGCTTGCCGTCCGCGTCCATCACGCCACTCCCTGATCCGTCATCTCGATCCGTCGCGCTTCCCTTATCGGCGACGCGCGCGGCATGCCAGCCCCGGCCGATGCCGAGGAAATTGGTAACCCTATCGCGCTATCGCTCGGGCAGGATCAGGGGTGACGATGCGCCAGCGGCACGAGGACTATCGGCGACGCACGCCGGGCGAAAGGATCGATGGGGTCCTGCGCCCGCTGTTCGACTGGTTTACCGCGCTGCCCGCGGATGATGCGGCCGCCTTCCGCACCGAGATACTGGCGACCGTGATGCTGCGGCCGATCCCGCTGCTGCTATCGAGCCTGGGCATCATCCTGATGAGCGCGACCGCGATGGCGATCACCGGCGCGCGATGGGCCACCGCGTGGTTCGCGCTCGACGTCGTCGTGCTGTCGGTGCGCCTGGTGCCGACGATCCGCCACGAGCGGCGCGGCGGCGCGCTGCCCGATTCGGTCGCACGGATCGTCGTCTGCCTCGCCTTCTGCATGCTGCTGCTGTTCAGCCTCGGCTGCTCGGCGAGCGTGCTGGCGCAGCAGCGTCCTCTGACCACGGTCGCGACCGCATCGATGATGGGGCTCGTCGCGGGGCTCGCGACGCGCTGGGCGGCACTTCCCCGGCTGGCGATGGCCGCGATCTTCCTGTTCGTTGCGCCCTATTGCGCCGCGCTGGCGACCGCGGGGAACGGCGGCCTGCGCGCCGGCGCCTTCCAGTTCGCGATGGTGGTCGTCAGCGTCGCCGCGCTGACCATCCAGAACCGCAGCACGCTGATCGCGCTGCTGCGCGCCGAGCGCGTCAACCGCCGGCTGGCGACCACCGACAGCCTGACCGGCCTGCCCAATCGCGCCGGACTGATCGCCGAATTCGACCGGCTGCGCGGCCTGGCCCGGCCGGGCGGCGAGATCGCCTCGCTGTTCATCGATCTCGACGAGTTCAAGGCGATCAACGATCGCCACGGCCATGCGGCGGGGGACTGCGTGCTGATCGCGGTCGCGCGCCGCCTGCAGGCCGCGGTGGCGCCGCATTTCGTCTGCCGGCTGGGCGGCGACGAGTTCGTGGTGGTGATGACCGACATCGATCGCCCCACCGCCACCTTCGTCGCGCGGCGGATCGTCGAGCAGCTCGAACGTCCGATCGATCGCGGCGCGGACCGGCCGATCACGGCAAGCGCCAGCGTCGGCATCGCCTTCGGCCCGATCGCCGGTCGCGACGCCGCGCACATCCTCGCGGATGCCGACGTCGCGCTGTATCTTGCCAAGGAGGCGGGTGGCGGGCGCCACGCGGTCGGCGAGGCGATGCGCGTCAGCGGATAGGGCGTGTCGTCGGGCGCCAGGCGCGCGTCCCGCCGGTCGCGCCGGATGACGGGGACGCGGATCAGCGCGTCAGCAGGGCGATCACGGTTCCAGAGATCAGCAGCGATGCGCCGCTCATGATGAAGAGCAGCCGGCACTCCACGTCGCATAGCGCTTGGCTCAAATGCTCCACGGGACGTCTCCTCATTCGTCATTCTAACGATGACGATACGAAGGCTATCACAGTCCCGCGCAAAGTAAATCTCCGGCCGTGATTTACTTTTCGGCGGTTTCACTTCGCAACTGTTGAGGGTCCGCCGCTTATTATACTATTTCGATCGAATCGACGCGATCGGGGTAGAAAGCGAGGTGATCTCGGATGCTCGCAACTGCAGCATGCGGCGTCTCGTAACTCCATATCGCGTTCGCCGATCGGTTGCCGCCTATCGGGATGTCGTAGTAGCTCGCTTCGCCCTTGTACGGGCAGTAACTGGCGTGATCGCTGCGTGCGATCGCGGCCAGATCGGCATCCTCGCGCGGCAGATAGTAAACCGGTGGATAGCTCGCTTCGCGCAGCACCAGCGCGCGCTTCGTATCGACGACGACCCGCCCGCCCGCGCGGACGACGATATGCGCGTCGCTCGGCTCGATCGTGATCGGATGATCGGGGCCGGGTATCCGGATCGGCTTATCGCTCATCGGGCGTCTCCTCGCATCGGTAACTCTTCGCGCCGTTCCGTCGAAACCGGGGGCAGGAAGTTCGTCGGGAGAGATAGGATGGCGTCGTCGTTTGTACATCGGCTCGTGCTGCTTGCCGGCGCCGTGGCGCTCGTGGCTGCCGATCGGCCGGCGCCGTCGGTCGCACCGGTGCTGGTCGAGCTGTACCAGAGCCAAGGCTGCTCCTCCTGCCCGCCCGCCGAGGCGAATGTGAACGCGATCGCGGATCGTCCCTACGTCGTCGCGCTATCGTTCGGGGTGACCTATTGGGACCAGCTCGGCTGGAAGGACAGTTTCGCGACGCCGCAGTTCACCGCGCGCCAATGGGATTATGCGCACGCGAACCGGCGCGGCAACGTCGCGACGCCGCAGATCTGGGTGAACGGCGCTCGGACGATCGTCGGCAACGATGCCGGCGAACTCGCGCGCACCATCGCCGCTTCGCCCCGGAGCGGTGGACCATCCCTGGCGATCCGCGACGGTCGCGTCGCGATCGGCGCGGGGCGAGCGCCCAAGGACGGCGCGACGCTGTGGGTGGCGCATTACGATCCGCGCACGATCCAGGTCGCGATCCGCGCAGGCGAGAATGGCGGACGGACGCTGCCGCACAAGGATATCGTACGCGATCTCGTCCGCGTCGGCACATGGTCCGGCAGGGCGCAGAGCTTCACGCTGCCCGCGGCGCGAATTGCCGGGCTGCGCACCGCGGCCTTCCTGCAAGCGGGCACCGGCGGCCCGGTGCTGGTCGCGGCGAAAGGCTGAGGCTTACGCCGCGATCGGTACGCGGGCCGAGGCGTGACCGATCACCTGTGCGGCGAAGCGCTCCATCTCCTCCGCCTGCGGGCTCATCTGGAGCAGCAGCAGGTCGAGCCCCGCGCCCTCGTAATCGGCGATGCGCTGGCGCAGCTGTTCGGGCGTGCCGACCAGATTGGGGCGCAGGCCGCGGTTCGACACCGAATATTCCTGCAGCTTGAGCTCGCGCTCGAGCTGCGTGCCCGACAGCCACTGGTCGAAATTGGCATAGCCCGACGGCAGGTCCCTGACCTCGAGGATGCGCGCCAGCTCGCGCCTGGCCTCGGCCTCGCTGTCGCGGACGATCGCATAGGCGGCCATGCCGAAGGTCATCGCCGTGCCGCCGACCGCATCGCGCCTCGCGCGCATGTCGGCGATCTTGGGGGCGATCGCCGCGACCGGGTCGCCGTGCATGACATAGGCGTCGCAGCGGCTCGCGATCATCGTCTTGGCGGTCTCGCTCTCGCCGCCGGCGTAGAGGATCGGCGGCTTGGCGGGCTTTGGCGAACAGATCGCGCCCTCGGTGCGGTAGAATTGGCCGGAGAAGTCGAGCCGCTCCTCGCGCCACAGGCCCTTGACCACCTCGAGCCACTCGGCGGTGCGCGCATAGCGATCGTCATGCTGGTCGAACTGGAGGCCATATTGCTTCGCCTCGTCCGCCCACCAGGACGAGACGACGTTGAGCGACAGCCGCCCGCGCGAGATGCGATCGATGTTCGCCGCCGCCTTGGCGAACAAGGCCGGCTGGTGGAAATTGGGCCGCACCGCGACCATCAGCTCCTGCGTCTTCGTCACCGCTGCGATCGCCGCCGCGGTCGACCAGGCGTCGAGCGCGGGGGCGTCGATCCCCTTGATGTCGTTGAGGTTGAGCTCCGCAATCAGCGTCAGGTCGTAGCCGATCTGCTCGGCGCGCACCGCGAGATCGCGGACATACTCCCAGCTCGCCTCCATCCGCTCGTCGGCGACGTTGCGCAGCCAGCCGCCGAAGACGGGCATCCAGTATCCGTATCTCATGCCGCCACCTTCGTGTCCGCGATCACCTGCCCGAGCCAGTCGACGAGCTTTTCGTGCGGATCCCAGCCCAGCACGTCGAGCGGGTTCGCGACGAAGTTGGACAGCGCATTGATGTCGTAGAAGCGCGGCGTGCCGTCGCGATCGTCGATCATCACCTCGATCCCGCCGACGTCGAGGCCGGCGGCCTGCGCGATCCGCTCGGCCGCTTCGATGAGGTGCGGCGAAGGATCGGCGCGAAAAATGCTGACCGCGCCCTTGCCCGGCTCGGCGAGGCAAGCGTCGGCGGGGCAGAGATCGAAGCCGCCGCCGCCATCGACGTCGATCGCGTAGAGATAGCGACCCGCCAGCGTCTCGATCCGCGTGATCCTGCCGCCGCGCGCAGGGACATATTCCTGCACCAGCCAGACCTTGTCGATGCTGTCGGGCACCATGCCCTCGGCGGCCATCTCGGTGAGCTGCTCAATGCTGTCGTAGCGGACGATTCCCGCACCTGATCCGCCGATATTGGCCTTGACCACCAGCGGGAAGCGCAAGCCTGAGGCGGCGCCCGCGATGTCGGCGGCGCGGTGGACGATGCGCGTCTCGGGGATGGCGTAACCGAGCCCCGCGATCAGCGACAATTGCCGTGCCTTCGAGGCGTCGATCGCGAGCACGTCGGCGCCGTTGAGCACGCGCGCGCCCGCCGCCTGCCATTGCGCCATCAGGCCCTGCGCGTAGAAGATCGGATGATCGGGCTGGCGCAGGAAGCTCGACATCGCGATGCGGTTGAACACGACCGGGGCGGGTGCGCGCGTGTCGCCCGGATCATAGCCGTGCCCGTCGGCATGGATCGCACGGTAGTCGATCCCGCGCCGGTCGAGCGCGGCGAAGGTGGCGGCGAACCATGCCGGATGTTCGTAGAGGATGGCGAGATCGGTCACGCGGGGACGGCCTTACGACAAGCGGGGACCATGGACATAGGCGGGCCAACACCGATCCGCCAACCGTGCACGCGAAGGAATTGCCGTCTTCGCCCTACCGTTCCCCGGCGAAGGCCGGGTGCCCAGGCCCGGAGTGTGCGGCAGGCGCGGCGCCCGATGAGATACGTGGGCCTCGGCCCCGGCGTTCGCCGGGGAACGCTGCGTCCAACGTAACCAATTCCCTCGCGGCACCGAACCCACCATCATGTCCCTGCGTGCCGTCCATCCCCCCTTCATCCGCGCGCTTCCCTCTGGCAGGATCATGGGCGTGGACGATGCGCGCGACGAATGGGGGGAGTGGATGGCGGCGGCGCAGGCCGGGCATGGCGGCGCCTACCGCCGGCTGCTCGGCGAGCTGCGCACGTGGCTCACCCGCTATTACGCACGCCGGCTGCCCCCCGGCCATGTCGACGATGCCGTGCAGGACACGCTGCTCGCGATCCACGAGAAGCGCCACACCTACGATCCGCAGCGCCCCTTCCGTCCGTGGCTGGCGGCGGTCGCGCGCTACAAGTGGATCGACCGGCTGCGCGCGATGGGCCGCGAGCGCACCGATGCGCTGCTCGACGACGTCGCGATCGGCGATCACGGCGGAGCGGTGGTGAGCGCCACCGTGCTGCGCGAGCTGATGGCGACGCTCAAGCCCGCGCAGGCCGACGCGATCCGGCTGGTCAAGCTCGAGGGCTACAGCATCGAGGAGGCGTCGGCGAAGACGGGTCAATCGGCATCGCTGGTCAAGGTCAACATCCACCGCGGGCTCGCCAAGCTGGCCACGATCGTGCGGGGGCGCGGCGATGACGAGTGAGCGGCTGATCGAGACGCTGGCGGCGGGGCTGATCCCCGTGCGCACGCGTCGCCTGTCGCGCGACGTCGCGCTGCTCGGCGCGATCGGGTTCGTCGAGCTTGCGCTGCTGCTGATGCTGGGCGGCGCGCGGCCCGATCTGATGCATGTGATGATGCGGCCCTTCTTCTGGTGGAAGCTCGGCACGATGGCGGTGCTAGCGGCGATCGGCGGGGCGACCGCGCTGCGCTCGTTCGATCCGACGCTCTCGCCGCGCCCCGGGCTGCGCCGCGCGACGATCGCGATCGGCATCTCGCTGGCGGTCGGCTGGCTGCTCGATGCGACGCACCGCAGCGCGCTGCCGCTGGCGGCGCGGATGCAGTGGTACGACGGCCTGCGCTGCATGGTCGCGATGGCGGTGCTGTCGCTGCCGATGATCGCGGGGCTCGGCGTGCTGATGCGGCGGAGCGCGCCGACCGACCGCACCGGCACCGCGCTCGCGGCGGGCGTCGCGGGCGCGGCGTGGGGCGCGTTCGTGTTCGTCTTCGCCTGCCCGCACGACGATCCGCTGTACGTGGCGATCTGGTATTTCGCGGGCTGCGCGACCGTCGCGCTGGCCGGGCGCTGGCTGCTGGCGTCGATCGCGCGCTGGTAGCGGGCTTGCGCCGCGGCGCATCGCGCGGCATCGCGGGGCCATGGATTTCGACCTGCTGCTGCTCCACTTCTTCGGCTCGACCGATCTCGACGCGCTCGACGAGCCGGCGATCGAGGCCGGCGCCGAGCGCGTCCGCATCGCGTTCGGCACCGAGACCGAACCGGGCCGCCGCTTCGCGCTATGGGCGCTGCTCCACGCGCTCGGCGACGCGCCCGATCCGGCCAAGGCGTTCAAGGACGCGGGCCTGCGCCGCGCGGCGGAGGACTATGCGCGGCAGGCGGACCGAATGGACCGCGAGGACATTTAACTGTTTCCCGGCGAAAGCCGGAATCCAGGCCCCCAGCCTGTGGCGGGCGCGACGCCCGACGAGATAAGTGGGGCCTGGGCCCCGGCGTTCGCCGGGGAACGTCCCTCAAACCGCGTCTTATTTCCGCGACTTGTCGTCGAGCAGCATGTCCTCGCCGCTCTTCTTCACCATCGCGGTGATCGGCCCGGCCATGAACGACAGCATCAGCGGCAACGCGACGCTGACGCGCACCAGCCTGTCCTCGACGTCGACGGTGGCGGCGATCTTCTGCCCCATCGCGACGACGTCGAGCAGCATGCGGTCCTCGCTCGCCCACGACGAGCTCACCTCGGCCATGCCGCCGGGAATGCGCTTGGCGAGATCGCCGACGCGCGAGGACATCCGGCGGCGGACTTCCTCGCGGCCGAGCTGATGGGCGATTTCGACGACGGTGGGGGCTGCCATGATGCGATCGAACCGTCGGCGGCGGCTTGGGTTCCCGTGCGGCATCGCGCTTGCTTCGCCGCCGCGACCGGCTAGGCTGGCGCTTCGCGTTCGGTACGAGATCTTGGAAAACCAGCCCTCCCCCGCCCCCACGACGATCAGGCCCGCAAGCGACGGGGAAATCCTTGCGGATACGCTGCGCCGCGTCGCCTCCGGCGACCGCGCGGCGTTCGAGGAGGTCTATCGGCGGACCTCGGCGAAACTATTCGGCGTGTGTCTCCGTATCTTGCCGGCGAGACAGGAAGCGGAGGAAGCATTGCAGGAGGCCTATCTCTCCGTCTGGCGCCGCGCCGCTTCGTTCGATGCGGCGCGCGGATCGGCGATGACCTGGCTGATCACGCTGGCGCGCAACCGCGCGGTCGACCGCCTGCGCGCGGGCGGCAAGCTCGCCACGACGACGATCGACTTCGCCGACACCGTCGCCGACGAACGCCCGCTCGCGTCGGCGCTGATGGAGACGGGCGAGGACGAGGCGCGGCTCGCCTATTGCGTCGGCACGCTGGAGGGCGGCGAACAGACGCTGATCCGCACCGCCTTCTTCGAGGGATCGACCTACGCCGAGCTCGCCAGCCGCGCGTCGATCCCGCTCGGCACGATCAAGAGCCGCATCCGCCGCGCACTGATGAAGCTGCGGGACTGCCTCGCATGAGCGCGGACGAACCCCTGCGCGACGAGGACGAGCTGCTGGCCGCCGAGCTCGCCTTCGGGCTGCTCGATGTCGGCGAACGTCATGCGGCGGACGCACGGCGTGCGGGCGACGCGTCGTTCGCCGCCGCCTGCCATCGGTGGGAAGGCTATGCCGCGACGATGGCGACCGGGCAGGACGAGGCGCCTCGCCCGTCGATCTGGCGCGCCATCGAGGCACGGCTTCCCGCCAACGATACGGCACCCGTCGAGTCCGGGCGGTCGTCGGTCCGCTGGTGGCAGGCGAGCACCTTCGCCGCGCTGGCAGCCGCCGTCGTGCTGGCGGTGATCGGCGTCGAGCGCAGCCCGTTGCCGCCGCCCGTGCCAGCCACCGCACCGGCGCAGCCTATCGCGCCGCTGGTCGCGGTGCTGACCGGAACGCCGGACAAGGGCCTGGTCACGGTCAGCTACGATCCGGCGAGCGGACGCCTCACCTCTGCGCCCAGCGGCGTCGACGTCACCGGGCATTCGGCGGAGCTGTGGGTGATCCCCGCCGGGCAATCGCCGCGCTCGCTGGGCGTGATCGCCGCCGGCGCGCCGGGCTGGACGCGCGCACCCGTGAAGGCAGCGCCCGCGCTAGCGGTAGGCGCGACGCTCGCGATCACCGTCGAGCCGATCGGCGGCTCGCCCTCGGGCGCGCCGACCGGCCCAGTGATCCTCAGCGGTAAGATCGCGGCGGTTTGAGGCGCTCAACTTAGCTCCGTCACCCCGGGCTCGACCCGGGGTCCCGCTTCTTCTCGTCGGCAACAGGATGAAGAAGCGGGATCCCGGCTCGAGGCCGGGATGACGGGGTTGAGATGACCCGCTTTCGTCAGTCGCTGCATCCTTTGGCGCGGCGCCGTCGTATCTCGCTCATACCCTCGGGAGACCAGCGCATGAAGATCGTTTCGAAGACCGCCATCGCCACGATCGCGCTGGCGCTGTCGGTGCCCGCATTCGCCGCGCTCCCCGTCGGCGCCAAGGCGCCCGATTTCGCGACGCAGGCGACGCTCGCGGGCAAGCCGTTCGGCTTCCATCTCGCCGATGCGCTCAAGAAGGGACCGGTGGTGCTCTATTTCTACCCGGCGGCCTTCACCAGCGGCTGCACCGTCGAGGCGCACGATTTCGCCGACGCGACCGATGGGTTCCGGAAACTCGGCGCTACCGTGATCGGCGTGTCGGGCGACGACATCGCCAAGCTCAACAAGTTTTCGGTCACCGAATGCCGCAACAAGTTCGCGGTGGCGTCGGCCGAAGCCAAGCTGATCTCGGCCTATCAGGTCAAGCTGCCGTTGCTCGCGCGCTCGAACCGCACCTCGTTCGTGATCGCGCCCGACGGCAAGATCATCTTCGCATATAGTGCGTTCGATCCCGCCGGGCATGTCGACAAGACGATGGCGGCGGTGAAGGCCTGGCGCGCCGCGCATCCGGGCTGAGCCGTTCCCCGGCGAAGGCCGGGGCCCAGGCCTCACGTCGCTCATTCGGCGCCGCGCTCACTACAAGCTACGGACCTGGCCCCGGCCTTCGCCGGGGGACACGAAGGTTACGCCTGCAGCAGCTTCTCGATCGCCGGCCCAAGCGTCTCCGGCTTGGTCGTCGGTGCGAAGCGGTCGACCACCTTGCCGCTGCGATCGATCAGGAACTTGGTGAAGTTCCACTTGATCCGCTCGGTGCCGAGCACGCCCTTCGCCTCGTGCTTGAGGTAGCGATAGAGCGGGTGCTCGTCCGCGCCGTTGACGTCGATCTTGGCGAACATCGGGAAGCTGACGTCGTAGGTCAGCGAGCAGAAATTGGCGATCTCGGCGGCGTCGCCGGGCTCCTGCGCGCCGAACTGGTTGCAGGGGAAGCCGAGCACCGCGAGGCCGCGCGGGGCATAGGCCTCGTAGAGTTTCTCAAGCCCGTCATATTGCGGCGTGAAGCCGCATTTGCTCGCGGTGTTGACGATCAGCATCACCTGCCCGCGATACTCGGCGAGCGGCTTCGCCTCGCCCGCGATCGTCTCGGCGGTGAAGTCGTAGATGCTCGCCATCGTCATCCCCTCGTTTCGGCTTGTCCGGCAGCATAATGCCGCGCGAGCACCGAACACACCATCAATTGCATCTGGTGGAAGATCATCACCGGCAGCAGCAGCATGCCGACCTGCGCCGCCGGGAAGATCGCGGCCGCCAGCGGCACGCCCGAGACGAGGCTCTTCTTCGATCCGCAGAAGCGCCAGACGATCTCGTCCTCGCGCGCCCAGCGCAGGCGCCGCGACAGCCACAGCGTCACCGCCAGCACGATCGCCAGCATGATCCCGCCGAGCAGCAGCGCGACGAGCAGGTCGGCGACGTTGGTCCGCTGCCAGATCCCGCCCACCACCGCGGCGGAAAAGGCGGTGTAGACGAGCAGCAGGATCGATCCGCGATCGACGCGGAACACCAGCGCCTTGTGCCGATCGACCAACCCGGCGATCAGCGGCCGCGCGAAATGGCCCGCCGCGAACGGCAGCAGCAGCTGCCCGCCGACCTTGAGGATCGAATCGACCGCCGCCGACGCGCTCTGTCCGCCCGCCCCCATCAGCAGGTGCGCGAGGATCGGCGTCACCAGGATGCCGAGCAGGTTCGACAGCGACGCCGATCCGATCGCCGCGGGCACGTCGCCGCCCGCGATCGAGGTGAAGGCGATCGAGGACTGTACGGTCGAGGGCAGCAGCGACAGATAGAGCAGCCCCGCCGCCATCGCGGGCGCGACCCGGAGTGCCACCGCCTGCGCCCCTAGCCCGAGCAGCGGATACAGCAGGAAGCTCGTCGCCAGCACCGCGAGATGCAGCCGCCACTTCGCCGCCCCCGCGATGATCGCCTCGCGGCTGAGCTTGGCGCCGTGGAGGAAGAACAGCAGCAGGATCGCGATGTCGGCGAGCCAGCCGAACAGCGGCACGCCCCAGCCGCGCGCGGGCACGATCGTCGCCGCCGCTACCGTCGCGATCAGCATCGCGAGGAAGGGATCGAACAGCTCTTTGGCGCGCGTCAGCATCGCCGCGCTATCGCTTGGGTGACGGTGGATGGCAATTGCGGGCGGCGCGCCGAAAGCTGCGCTCCACGCGATTGCACGCCCCTGCGCTTTGGCTTATAGCCCCGCGTCCAGTGCCCCGCCCGTGCGCCCTTCCGGGATGCCGGTGCGGGGCGTCACTGTTTCGGGGCCCCGCTATTCTAGGCCCGAAGTTCGAGGAGCCCGCAATCGATGGCACGTCGCCGCCAGATCTACGAAGGCAAGGCCAAGATCCTCTACGAGGGCC
>CAXTVK010000032.1:0-24374 GCA_964247655.1 uncultured Sphingomonadaceae bacterium
CTGGTCGAAGTGTCCGAGCGCGAGGGCACGCGCGCGATGCTCGTCCAGCGCGGCGAATGCATCGATTTCGGCTGGCTCGAGGGCGTCCGCACGCTGGGCATTACCGCAGGCGCATCGGCGCCCGAGATACTGGTGCGCGAGGTCGTCGACCGGCTAGCGACGCGCTACGCGATCAGCGAGCGCGAGACCGCCGCGACGATCGAGCGGATGACGTTCAAGCTGCCCCGCGGCCTCGCCGCCTGATCTCGCGACGATGGCGGTCTACACCCACGTCCCCGCCGAGGCGATGGCGGCGCTGCTGACGCGCTACGGCGTCGGCGGGCTGCGCTCGGCGAAGGGCATCGCCGAAGGCGTCGAGAACAGCAATTACCTGGTCGAGGCGGACGGCGGGCAGCGCTTCATCCTGACGCTGTACGAAAAGCGCGTCGATGCGGGCGATCTGCCCTTCTTCCTGTCGCTGCTCGATCATCTGGCCGATCGCGGCCTGCCCGTCCCGCGCGCGCTCAAGGACCGGGACGGCGTGCAGATCCAGCAGGTGTGCGGCCGCCCCGCCTGCCTGATCGAGTTTCTGCACGGCGTCTCGCTGTCGCATCCGACGCCGGCACAGGCGCGGGCGACTGGCGCGATGCTTGGCCGGATGCACGCGGCGCTCGCCGATTTCGCGCCCGAACGGCCAAACACGCTCGGGCTTCCCGGCTGGCACGCGCTCGCCGAGAAGTGCGGCGACGGTCTCGATGTGATCGCTCCGGGTCTGCGCGCGCGGATCGACGAGGAACTCGCCTTCCTCGGTGCGCATTGGCCGACGGACCTGCCGCGCTCGGTGATCCACGCCGATCTCTTCCCGGACAATGTGCTGATGCTGGGCGACGAGGTCACCGGGATCATCGACTTCTATTTCGCCTGCACCGAGATCCGCGCGTGGGATCTCGCGGTGACGCACAGCGCCTGGGCGTTCTCGGCGGACGGCGCGAACTTCGACGCAGGCGTCGGCGCGGCGCTGATCGACGGCTATGGCGACGGTTTCGCGCTCACCGATGCCGAGCGTGCCGCACTCCCAGTGCTCGCGCGGGGTGCTTCGCTCCGCTTCACGCTGACGCGCGCGTGGGACTGGCTCAACACGCCCGCCGATGCGCTGGTGACGCGCAAGGATCCGCTCGCCTTCCTGCGCCGGCTCGATCGCTATGCAAGGCAGGGTACGGAGATGTTCGCGGCATGACCGACGAGATGCCGCTGGTCGCGATCTTCACCGATGGCGCGTGCAAGGGCAATCCCGGCCCCGGCGGCTGGGGTGCGCTGCTGCGGATGGGTGGCACCGAGAAGGAGCTGTCGGGCGGCGAATCGCCCACGACCAACAACCGCATGGAACTGATGGCCGCGATCCGCGCGCTGCAGGCGCTCAAGAAGCCCTGCCGCGTGACCCTTACTACCGACAGCCGCTACGTGATGGACGGCCTCACCAAGTGGATCAAGGGCTGGCAGCGGAACGGCTGGAAGACCGCCGACCGGAAGCCCGTCAAGAACGCCGATCTCTGGCAGGAACTGCTCGACGCCTCCGCCGCGCACCGGATCGACTGGAAATGGGTCAAGGGTCACGCCGGGCACGACGAGAATGAACGCGTCGACCAGCTGGCGAGCGCGGAGGCGATGAAGTTTCGCGGCGCGGCGCGGTAGGCCTCCGGCGGTGGACGGCAAAGCCCTGCTGGCGGACCTCGCGACGTGCCGCTCCGCCGAGACGCTGGTCGCCGCGATCCTCAGGCATCACCCCGATTGGCAGGCGCCCGTCGAGCTAGAAGGCCTCGCGCGCGAGGTCGGCATCGTCGAGTACCGCGATCTCGACGAGGAGGGCATCACGAGCGGGCTGCTGACGGACATCGGCAAGACCAAGGGCGTGATCCTGCTCGCGCCGAGCATGCTGGCGCCGCGGCGGCGCTTCGCGACCGCGCACCAGCTCGGCCATTTCCTGCTGGACGATCACCGCGGCGACAAGCGCTGCATCGCGCGCGATCTCGGCGAGGACCGGCGCGACACCGCGCACCGCAAGGCGGAGATGCAGGCGAACCGCTTCGCCGCCGGGCTGCTGATGCCCAAGCCGTGGTTGACCGCCTTCGTCGAGGGGCTGGGCAAGCCGATGGTGGCGCACCTGCCGCAGATCGCCGCCGCCTATGCGGTGACGCTCGAGGCCGCCGCCGCGCGCTATGCCGACCTGACGCAGACGATGTCGGCTTTGCTGTTCGTGAAGGACGGCGTCTTCCGCTATGCGCGGCCGTCGCGCAGCTTCCCGCCGCTTGCGATCCGCGCGGGCGATCCCGTGCCTGCGGCGCTGGGCGCGATGACGCCGACGGACAAGATCGTCTGGCTACCCGCCGATCCGCGCGACTGGATCAGCGTCTCGCGCGACGCACGGCCGCCCAAGCTCGCGATGCAGGTGCTGACCAAGGCGAACGGCTTCCAGCTCGTCCTGCTGATGGCGAACGCCGCCGCCGAACGCCGCGCCGACGAGGAGGAAGAGAAGGCGGCGACGCAAAGCCCGAAGTTCGGACGCCCGCGCACGAGGTAGGGAAGACGGTT
Organism: uncultured Sphingomonadaceae bacterium; assembly: GCA_964247655.1. Classification (GTDB taxonomy): domain Bacteria; phylum Pseudomonadota; class Alphaproteobacteria; order Sphingomonadales; family Sphingomonadaceae; genus Solisphingomonas. The sequence goes on from CAXTVK010000032.1 coordinate 2,569, forward strand.
TTGAACCAGTTCGCCGTCACCCCGGGCTCGACCCGGGGTCCCGCTACTTTTGCCTCGATAGAAGCGGGACCCCGGCTCAAGGGCCGGGGTGACGGTAGGTTGATCTCACGTCGTTCTATTTTTGTCGCCTACTCCAGCGCCGTAGATGCCCCGCCGCTCTCGTCCTTGAGCGTGACGCCGCTCGATCGCCCGGCCCGCGCGCGGTGCAGCAGCCAGGCGATCCGATCGGCCGCCGCGATATAGCCGAGGCCGTGGGGCGGGCGGATGTTGGACACGCAGTTGCGCTCGCTGTCGCGGCGGCCCGGTCGCGGCGCCCAAGTGATGTAGGCGCCCAGGCTGTCGGGCGCGCTGAGACCAGGGCGCTCGCCGATCAGCACGACCGCCAAGTCGACATCCAGCGCCGCACCGATCTCGTCGCCCAGCGCCACGCGCGCGTGGTGCGCGAGCACGATCGGGGCGACGGACCAGCCGGGAAGCCGCTCGATCAGTGCGAGCGCGAGCGGCGCGGCGTGGCGCTGGACCGCGGTCGCCGACAGACCGTCGCCGATCACGATCGCCAGTTCGGCCCCCGCCGGGCGCAGCGCATCGCGATCGCCCGCGTCGAGCAGGCGGCCGAGATCGGGGCGCTGGAGATAGGTCGCGCGGTCGCTCGCCCGGCTGCGCACCTCGACGACGTCGCGACCGGGCAATGCGGCGCGCACCGCCGGCGTGTCGAACGGCGCATGCACCGCATCGCGCGCGCGGGCATGCGCGAGCTCGAAATCGAGCAGAGCCGCGGTCGCTAGCGACTGGCCGGTGCGCGCCAGCATGATCCGCGCCTGAGTCAGCGCGCGCAGCCGCGTCGCGAGACCGGTGGTGGCGGGCGGTTCAGCCATCGAGCTTCGCGAGCGCCGGGATCGCGCGATGCGGCAATGTCGCCGCTCCGCCCGACAAGCGACCATCCGCGCCGATCATCCCCACCGATCCAAGCCACGCTTCGAATTCGGGCGCCGGACGCAGCCCCAGCGTCTCGCGCAGGTACAGCGCGTCGTGGAAGCTGGTCGACTGGTAGTTGAGCATGATGTCGTCGGCGCCGGGCACGCCCATGACGAAGTTGACGCCCGCGACGCCGAGCAGCGTCAATATGCCGTCCATGTCGTCCTGGTCGGCCTCGGCGTGATTGGTGTAGCAGATGTCGAGCCCCATCGGCAGGCCGAGCAGCTTGCCGCAGCAATGATCCTCGAGCGCGGCGCGCAGGATCTGCTTGCCGTCGTAGAGATATTCGGGGCCGATGAAGCCGACCACCGAATTGACCAGCAGCGGCCGGAACGCGCGCGCCACCGCATAGGCGCGGCATTCGAGCGTCTGCTGATCGACGCCGTGATGCGCGTCCGCCGACAGCTCGGAGCCCTGCCCCGTCTCGAAATACATGACGTCCTGCCCGACGGTGCCGCGGGCCAGCGACAGCGTCGCATCCTGGCCCTCGGCGATCAGCGCGAGATCGATCCCGAAGCCGGTGTTGGCGGCCTGCGTCCCCGCGATCGACTGGAAGCAGAGATCGACCGGCGCGCCACGCGCGACGAGCTCGAGCGTGTTGGTGATGTGCGTCAGCACGCAGGATTGCGTGGGGATGGCGTAGGCGGTGCGCACCTCGTCGAGCAGGTGGAGCAGCGTCGCCGCCGCCTCGACGCTGTCGCTCGCGGGGTTGATCCCGATCACCGCGTCGCCCGATCCGAGCAGCAGTCCGTCGAGCACCGAAGCGGCGATGCCCGCGGGATCGTCTGTCGGGTGGTTGGGCTGGAGCCGCACCGACAGCCGCCCGGCGAGCCCGATCGTGTCGCGAAACGCGGTCACCACGCGGATCTTGCGCGCGACCGCTATCAGATCCTGGTTGCGCATCAGCTTGGAGACCGCCGCGACCATCTCGGGCGTCAGCCCACGCGCGACGGCGGCGAGCGCGGCGCCATCGGCCTCGTTGGAGAGCAGCCAGTCGCGCAGGCCCCCGACCGTCAGATGCGCGATCGGCGCGAAGGCGTCGGCATCGTGGCTGTCGACGATCAGGCGCGAGACCTCGTCGTCCTCGTAGGGGACGACCAGTTCGGTCAGGAGGCTACGCAGCGGCAGGTCGGCGAGAATGTAGCGCGCGGCGACGCGTTGCTCGGCGCTTTTGGCCGCCAGCCCCGCGAGCACGTCGCCCGATCGCGCGGGGCTGGCGGCGGCGAGCACGCCGCGCAGATCGTCGAAGCCGTGCCGCGTCCCACCGAGATCGAACCTGTAGCGCATGCGGTTCAGGCCGGCGCGCGGCGCAGGCGCAGCACGCTCGCCGCCACCGCGACAAGCATGATCGCGGCGAACAGCAGGAAGATCAGCGGGTTGTAATAGATCATCGCCGCCAGCGCGACGGCCGACATCAGCAACGCGAAGGCGGGCGCCGCGGGATAGAGCGGCGCGCGATAGGGCCGGTCGAGCACGGGTTCGCGGCGGCGCAGGCGGAACAGGCTGAGCATGCTCATCCCGTACATCACCAACGCGCCGAATACCGAGAGCGTGACGATGCTCGCGGTCAGCGACTGGCCCGCGATGTTGATGAGGCTGTCGCTGTAGATCGCGCCGATGCCGACCACGCCGCCCGCGATCGTCGCGACATGCGGCGTGCGGAAGCGCGGATGCAGCCGGCCCAGCACCGCCGGCAGGTATCCCGCGCGCGACAGCGCGAACATCTGCCGCGCATAGCCCATGATGATGCCGTGGAACGAGGCGACCAGCCCGAACAGCCCGAGCCAGACGAGCATGTGCAGCCAGCCGCTCGATTGCCCGACGACGATCTTCATCGCCTGCGGCAGCGGATCGTTGAGGTTGGCGAGCGCCTTCCAGTCGCCCGAGGCGCCCGCGAAGATCATCACGCCGAACGCCAGCACGGTCAGCGTCAGGATACCGCTGATGTACGCGATCGGGATGGTGCGGCGCGGCTCGCGCGCCTCCTCCGCCGCCATCGCGACGCCCTCGATCGCGAGGAAGAACCAGATCGCGAACGGGATCGCGGCGAACATCCCGCCGATCGAACCGACGCCGAAATGGTCCGAGCCGGACCAGCCGCCGGCTGTGAACGTGCTCCAGCGGAACGCCGGCGCGACGACACCCATGAACACCAGCAGCTCGCCGACCGCCAGCAGCGTCACCACCAGCTCGAACGTCGCCGCGATCTGGACGCCGAGCACGTTGAGCGTGACGAAGACCAGATAGGCGCCGACCGCCGCGGTCTTGCGATCGAGCCCGGGGAACTGCACCGCGAGATAGGCGCCGATCGCCAGCGCGATCGCGGGCGGCGCGAACAGGAATTCGATCAGCGTCGCAAAGCCGGCGATCGCACCGCCGACGGGTCCGAACGCGCGGTGCGCATAGGCGAACGGCCCACCCGCCTGCGGGATCGCGGTGGTCAGCTCGGTGAAGCTGAAGATGAAGGCGACGTACATCGCCGCGACAAGCACCGTCGTGACGAGGAAACCCAGCGTCCCCGCCTGCGCCCAGCCGTAGCTCCAGCCGAAATATTCGCCCGAGATCACCAGCCCGACCGCGATGCCCCAGAGCTGGAAGACGTCGAGCGTCTTGGCGAGCGATGGCGCTTCGGTCTCGTGCATCGCTCGGCCCCCCGTTCGCGCAGACGAAGACCCGGTGATCCGTGCTGCGCTGCCGCGAAGCGTCTCACGAAGCGGGCGCGGAGGGAAGAGGCGCGCGTATCCGGGGACGCGCGTCGCCTGCGTGAAGACGACGTGCCGATGCCCGCCGCGCTTCGCCACACATCGGCGAAGCGCAGATGCCCGGCGAAGCGCTTGCCGCCGCTCGTGCCGGTCAGCCGCACCTCGCCCGCGAGCAGCGCGCCGTCGCGCCAGACCGTCTGCATCGGCGCGGCGCTGACGAAGGGATCGAGCTTGACGGTCGGATCGCTCGATCCGGCGATGAACGGCGCTCCGGTCTGGAGCGCGCCGCCGCTGTTCGACAGGCGATAGTCGTCGGCGAGATTGTGGTAGGGGCAACGGGTATACGGTGGTGGCGGACGGCGGCGAGATCCGGATCGGCCGAAGCTATCTCGCCGCCGCGCGCAGGCTGATCGGGCGCTGATCCCCGATCGCCCGCGCGCCGCCGGTCAGAAGCGCTCGCCGACCAGTTCCTCGCTCTTCGCCCACAGCGCCTTGGCGTTGTCCGGATCGACCGCATAGGGCTGCACGCCCTCGCGGATGCCCTCCCCCAGGCTCCGTTCTGCGACGTGGCAATCCTCGCAGTAGCGGCCGCCTATCGCATCGGGTGCGGCGACGAAGCCGGCCCATACCGACGTCGCGGCGCCCTGCGGGATCGTCTTCCACTGGAAGCCTTGGCCCGCGGGCTGCGCGGCGTTGATGGCGTCGATCGCGCCGTCCAGCTCCGCCTGGCTCATATGCCGGCCGAGCTCGGTCTGGATGCCGCCCGGATGCACCGCGGTGGCGCGCACGCCGCGCCCGCGGTGCCGACGATCGAATTCGACCGCGAACAGGATGTTGGCGGTCTTGGAGCGGCCATAGGCGCCGAACGGCGTATAGTCGGTGCGCTCGAAGTTCGGATCGTCCAGATCGACGTCGGAATAGCGGTGCCCAGCCGAGGACAGGTTCACCAGCCGCCCGCCGTCCGCGATCAGGCCCGCGATGCGGTTGACCAGCACGAAGTGGCCGAGATGGTTGGTGCCGAACTGCATCTCGAAGCCGTCGGCGGTCTCGCGCTTCTCGGGGATCGCCATGACGCCAGCATTGGCGATGACGACGTCGAACCGCTCGCCCTTCGCATCGAGCGCGTCGGCGCATGCGCGCACGCTGGCGAGCGAGGCCAGGTCGCCCTCGACCAGTTCGAGCGTGCCCGGCCCGTCGATGCCGGCGGTCGCCTGCCGCGCCTTGTCGAGATCGCGCGCGACGCCGACGACATGCGCGCCGTGCGCGACCAGTACGCGTGCCGTCTCGACGCCGAGACCGGCGGACGCGCCGGTGACGAGCACGCGCTTGCCGATGAGGTCGATGCCGTCGAGCACCTCGTCGGTCGTCGATTGCGCGCCGAAGCGCGTGGATGCGGTCGTATCGGTCATGACTGTCCTCCTATGACGGCGCCGAGATGGGTCGCCGGCCGCACATCCGAACGCCCGATGCTGCCCGATCCTTGCCCGATCCTCTCAAAACAGAGATATGACGGGTTGCGGGCTGCGCGTCGACGACCGACATGGCGATCATGGATGAGATGATCGCCGAGATGCGGGACCTGGTCGGGCGCCATGCCGGCCAGCATGCGGAGCGACAGGTGCCGGCGCGGCTGCCGCTGCGGCTGATCCAGTCGACCGTGCCGACGCCGCCCGTCCACGGGGTCTACGAGCCGATGTTCTGCTTCGTACTGCAGGGCACCAAGCGCGTGATCGTCGGCGAGCGCGTGGTCGAATATCGTGGCGGGCAGTTCCTGGTCGCGTCGGTCGATCTGCCGGTCATCGGCGAGGTGATCGAGGCGAGCGCGGCGGAGCCCTACCGCGTTGTCGCGATGGCGATCGATCCCGCCGCGATCGCCGCGCTGCTGCTCGACCTGCCGCCGGCGCACGAGGACGAGCCGCGGCCCGCGATCGGCATCGGCCCGATGACCGACGCGTTGCTCGACCCGCTGCTGCGGCTCACCCGCCTGCTCGACACGCCCGGGGACGTCGCGGTGATGGCGCCGATGCTCGAGCGCGAGATTCTCTATCGCATGCTGCAGGGGCCGCAGGGCGCGATCCTGCGCCAGATCGCGCGATCGGACAGCCGGCTGTCGCGCGTGCGGCACGCGATCGACTGGATCCGCCTCCATTATGTCGAGCCGCTCCGCATCGGGCAACTCGCCGATCTAGCGGGGATGAGCGGTTCGTCCTTCCACCGCCACTTCAAGGCGGTGACCGCGATGAGCCCGCTCGCCTACCAGAAGCAGATTCGGCTCCAGGAGGCGCGTCGCCGGCTGATCGCCGCGCACGCCGATGCCGCGCACGTCGCCTATGCGGTCGGCTACGAGAGCGCGTCGCAGTTCAGCCGCGAATATGCCCGGCTGTTCGGGCGTCCGCCGATCAGGGATGTCGCGCGCCTGCGCGGCGGCGGCGCGCTAGCCGACGCCTGATCCCACCGCGCTTACCGCGGCGCGTCGTCCTGCTGTTCGCGCTGGCGCTTCGCCTCTTTCCGCGCTTCCTTAGCGTCGCGTTCGCGCTGCTTGCGGACCTTGCGGCCGAGATTGCGATCGGCGTCCGATCGGCTCGTCGTCGTCCAGTCGACCACCTGCGAGCCGGCGCGAACGGGCAACGTCACGACGTCGTAGGCCGCCTGCGCGACGCAGCCGCCGAGCAGCAGCCCCGCCGCCAATACGATGATGATACGCATGACCGATCGCCTCCCGATCGCCTCCTATGCGACCGTGCCGATTGAAGCCATGCTGAACGAACGGTCGAGGCGAGGCCGGCCGAAGTCCGCCCCGCCCCTTCGCATCAGAACTTCTGCCCGAACTTGATCCCGAACAGCTGCGGCTTGACCGGATAGACGCGGTAGTTGGCGAGGCACGCGGGCAGCACGCACTCCTCGTTGCGGCTGAGTTCGCCATGCTTGTCGAACGCGTTCTGGATGAACAGCTCGAACGTCATCCGCTCGAACTTCGCGCCCGCCGAAAAATCGAACGTCGTGAACTTCGGCGTGTTGCCCAGTGCATCGGCGTCGGTGTCGCCCAGATAGCTGCGCGTGCTGCCCTGGTGCAGCACGCTGCCCTGGACGAAGGTATCGATGCTCGCGAGCTTGAAGTCGTAGCGCGCGGTGCCCGTGCCCTTGAAGCGCGGCTGGATCGGCAAGCGCGTGCCCTTCTTCGCGAGCGCGTCGGCATCGGCGCAGCCCGGATCGGTGACCGCGCAGAAATTCTGCGCGAGCTTGGCGTCGTTGTACGATCCCGATGCGGACAGCGTCAGGCCGCCGAGCACCAGTTGCGCATCGGCTTCGACCCCGTAGACGTTGGCGTCGCCGGCATTGACCGTGCTGACGATGCCGAGCTGGCCCGGCAGGCCGTATTGCAGCTTGTTCCAGCGCTCGTAATAGAAGGCGCCGTTGATCCTGAGCTTGCGATCGAACCACTGCGTCTTGAAGCCGACCTCGTAATTGTCGAGCGTGTCGGCGTCGTAGGCAGGGAAGCCGACGATGCGGTTGTTGCCGCCGGGGCGGAATCCCGTCGAATAGGTCGCGTAGATCATGTGCGTCGGATCGATCTGCCAGGTCAGATTGGCCTTGTGCGTCTCGCCCGACTCGTTGACCCGCTTGTCGAGGCTGATGCAGCCCGGCGCGTAGCCCTGCGTGCCATCGGGCCGCACGCAGCCGGCATCGATCGCGGTGCCCTCGGTGCCCGAGAAGCCGCGGATCGAATTCTTGGCGATGAAGCCGCGAATGCCGCCGGTCAGCGTGACGCCGGGCACGATGTCGTAGGAGGCCTGCGCGAACATCGCATAGTCGCGGTCGACGATATGCGTGTTGGTCAGATAGATGTCGTCGCCGGTGACGACGACGTCGGCCGCCTGCTGGCTGTTGCCCAGACCGGGGATGTCGTAGTCGGCGACATTCTTGTTGGCCTGGCGCTGGTAGAACATGCCCGCGGTCAGGCGGAACGGCAGATCGGCGGGCGAGTTGATACGCAGCTCGTGCGTCTGCTTGGTGATCGCCTGGTGGTTGTGGAACAGCTGCGTCGGATCGATCGCGCTGCCGTCATGATTGGTGAAGTGCGTATAGTCGGGGCCGTAGCTGTCGTAGGCGACGGTATAGTAGCTGTAATCCTGCGTGATGCTCAGCGAGCGCTGGAGGTATCCGCCCGAATAAAGCACGTCCCAATCCGAGATCTTGCCCTCGATCGTGAGCGCCGCCTGATACCATTTATCGGTGCTGTGCTCGGGCGTGTAATCGTGGACGTCGAGATAGCCGGCCTTGGGATCATAGAGGAACGAGCCCTTGCTGTGCTGGTGCTGCGCGATCAGCTGCGGCGTCACCGTCCAGTCGTCGTCTAGATCGATGCCGAGCGCCATGCGGCCGCCATAGGTGTCGATCGGGTTGAAGTTGTTCTTGGCGAACTTGCTGTTGTCGACATTGAGCGGCGCGGCGGTGACGCCGGCGCCGAGATCGGCGGGCGCGGTGGCGCCGGGGCAGGCGGTCGCACCGCCGTCGCCCGCGGTGTTATAGCGGCTGTAGCAGCGCGATCCGGGCTTGTTGTCGATGAAGCCGCCGTCGCGCTCGTAGAAGCCGACGATCCGCACCGCGGCCTTCTCGCCGAGCGGCACGTTGGTGAAGCCCTCGGCCGTCCCGCCATAGCCACCGTCGCCGAACTTGTTGCCCTGCAGATCGTAGCCCGCGGAGAATTTGGACGGATCGGGCTTGTTGGTGATGATCCGCAGCGTGCCCGACAGCGAACTCGCGCCGTACAGCGTGCCCTGCGGCCCCGACAGCGCCTCGACGCGCGCGACGTCGTAGATGTGGACGTCGAGCAGCGCGCCGATCGTGGTGACGGGGATCTCGTCGAGATAGACGCCCGAGGTGGGCAGCGCGCCGCCCGGCAGGCCGTCGCCGCCCGAGGTGATGCCGCGGAAGAAGAGCTGGCTCTGCCCCGGGCCGAACGACTGGAAGCTGACGCTGGGCAGCAGCTTGGCATAATCGTCGAACGACTGGACCTGATGCTGTTCGAGCACCTCGGGGGTCAGCGCCTGCATGCTGATCGGCACCTTCTGGATGCTCTCCGATCGCTTGGTCGCGGTGACGATGATGTCGCCATATTGCGGCTGGCTGCTGCCCGATGGCTGCGCGTTGTTGGTGGAGGCGGTGTCGGTCGTCGACGGTGCCGCGACGGACGCCGCGGCATCCTGCGCGGACGCCGCCTGCGCGAGCAGCGTCGGCGCCAATATCGCGGTGGCCAGAAGCAGCCTCGTCCTGCTCCGGCGTGTGGTCGTGATCGCTTGCATTCTACTGTGCCCCCTTCGGCTACGAACTCTTTTGCTCCGGTTCTTCCCTGCCCTGCGCGGCGCGGGTCTTTCGCCCGTCATCCGTGAAGTCGATCCCGGCGGGTGCCGCCGGGTAGCTGTCCAGCACCGGCCCGAGCGCATCGCGCAACGGGCCCAGCCATGGATCGAAGCGGCGCCAGTGATCCACCGCGTCGGCGAAGATCGGCTGGCGCACCTGTTCGGAGCTCGGCGTGCGCACCGCGCGCGCGTTGCGGTGGAAGGCGAGGCAATCCGCCTCGAACGGCAGGCCGAGGTGACAGAGCAGCGCGCGCACCTCCGCCTCGGTATCCGCAACCATCGCCTCGTAGATCACGCGGTGGACGCGACCCGGCATGACGCGATCGACATGCGCCATCGCGGTCACGTAATCGCGGTAATAGCGGCCGAGCTCGCCGAGATCGTAGGTGAACGCTTGGCCCCGCGAAAAATGCTGCTTGTAGGCGGACCAGCCGCAGCCGAGCGGATGTCGGCGCGCATCGACGATCTTCGCATTGGGCAGGATCAGCCGGATCAGCCCGACATGCATCCAGTTGTTGGGCATCTTGTCGACGAAGAAGGGCTTGCCCTCGCGGCGATTGACGCGGGTGCGCGCGAGATATTCCTCGCCGAGCGCGGTGCGCTGATCGGGCGTCAGATCGGCGAGCATCTCGGGGTAGCGCACCGGCTCACCGTCGACGCGCCGCCCCGCGAGCCGCGCGGCGATCGCCATCAGGTCGGGCAGTTCGGTGGTGCCCTCGACCATCGAATGGCTCGCGAGGATCTGCTCGATCAGCGTCGAGCCCGAGCGCGGCAGGCCGACCACGAAGATCGGATCGGGCGCTGGGCACCCGCCCTCGCTGCGCGCCGCGAGGAAGGCGGGGGTGAACAGCGCCGCCTCGCGGACGCACTGATCGTGATTGTCGTCGGCGTCGTAGCCGAGCTGGCCGTGGCGGATGCGGTTTCCCTCGGCATAGTCGCCGAACGCGGCCTCGTCGGCGCCGGCATCCTCGTGCGCTTTGCCCAGCGCGAAATGGAGGTGGAGCCGATCGTCGGGGTCCTCGGTCTGCGCGAGCGCCGCCTGCATCGCGGCGACGTCGGCGGCGGCGAAGCGGTAGGTCTTGAGGTTGGCGAGGCTCCACCACACTTCGCCCAGCGTCGGTCGCCGGTCGAGCGCTTCGCGGTAGGCGGCGATCGACTCGTCGAGCCGGCCGATCGTCTTGAGCACATGCGCATAGCTCATCCACGCCTTGGCCTGCGCGGGATGGCGCGCGAGCGTCGCGGCATAGACATCGGCCGCGCCCGGCTGGTCGCCGATACGGACCAGCAGCGACGCCTTGAGCATCGCCAGCGACGGATTGAGCGGATCGGCGGCGAGCAGCGTATCGACCTGGAGCAGCGCGTCCGCCGGCCGGTTCTGGCGCTGCAGCGTGCGTGCGAGCAGCTCGCGCGCGGCGGCGAAACCCGGCGCCAGCTCGAGCGCGCGGCCGAGCAGCTTGATCCCGTCGTCGTGGCGCCCGATCCGGATCGCCAGCTCGGCCATCATGCGGATCGCGGCGACGTCGGTCGGGCGTTCGCGCAGCCGTGCGCGCAACATCTGTTCCGCCTCCGCCAGACGTCCGTCGAGCAGCGCCGTCGCCGCCTTGCCGAGCAGCGGATCGCGCGTCGAGGCGCCGACGCCCGCGAGATAGGCGCGATCGGCGCCGTCGTCGTCGCCCGTCCGCCGCAGCAGATCGGCGAGCGCGGTCCACGCCTCGGCAAGATCGGGCTTGAGCGCCACCGCGCGGCGCAGCGAAACGATCGCGGCGACATCGTCGCCCAACGCCTGCGTCGCCAGCGCGAGCTCGAACGCGGTGACCGCCGAGCGCGGCTGCGACGCCGCCAGCGCCGCGAGCGTCGCCTTCGCGGCATCGGGATCGCCCGCGAACCGCTGCGCCCGCCCGCGGATCAGCAGCGCCTGCGGATGGCCTGGTGCCGCGCGCAGGATCTCGGCGACCTGATCGAGCGCGAGCGCGGGGCGATCTTCGGCGCAGCGCGCGGCATGCGCGAGCGCCGCATCGACGGAACCGGTCAGCTCGGACGCGCTGGTTGCCACAATTCCCCTTCGCGACCCCCCTGGATCGCAGGCGGAATGAAAATCCGGTGACGATCCCGTGTCAATCGCGATGTTGCGGTGCGACAGGTTTTGTCGCGCGAACGGGCAGACGGGTGACAGTCCGCGACCGCCTGAACGCACCTCGGATCGCCGGATGAACAAACGGTCATCCCGTCCTCATTGCCCCGCAAGCGCCGGGGCCCGACAAGCCAATCGATGGAGGCGCACCGGCGGGCAATGGGACTGGGGATGGAACGGGCGCCCGCGATCGGCATCGTCGCCGTGGTGGCCGCGGTCGCGCTCGTCGTCGCCGCGGCGGAGCACGGCAGCTTCAGCCGCTTCGTGCGGGCGGGCAGCGGCCCGATCGCGCCGATCCCCGGCGTCACCGTCGGCGATACCCAGGATGCGGTGCCCGTCGTCACCTCGGTGCGATCGGACGGCGCGGCGGAGCGCGCGGGCATCGAGGTGGGCGACGAGATCGTCGCGGTCGACGGCCGCAACGTCCGCGACGTCGCCGCATTGCGCGATGCGATCGTCGCCGATCGGGGCGACCGCAGGCTGGCGCTTCATATCAGGCGGGGAGATGCGCTATGGTCTGTCGCGATCGACCGCGCCGAACCCTCGGCTGCCGCGTCGGCCGGAACGGGAACAGGGCATGGCGCAGAAAATCCTGCTGATTGAAGACGATCAGCAGACCGCGACCTACATCATCAAGGGGCTCGGCGAGGAGGGCATGGTCGTCGATCACGCCGCCAACGGACGCGACGGCCTCTTCCACGCCACCGACGGCGGCTACGACGCGATCATCCTCGATCGCATGCTGCCGCAGATGGACGGGATGGCGGTGCTCGGCGCGCTGCGCGCGGGGGGCATCCACACGCCGGTGCTGATGCTGTCGGCGATGGCCGCGGTCGACGACCGGGTCGCGGGGCTGACCGCGGGATCGGACGACTATCTCACCAAGCCCTTCGCGTTCGCCGAGCTGCTCGCGCGATTGAAGCTGATGCTGCGCCGGGGCAATACCGGCGCGCAGCCCACGACGCAGCTCGCCTGCGGCGATCTCGAGATGGACCTGCTCTCGCGCAAGGTGAAGCGCGGTGCGCGCGCGATCGACCTGCAGCCGCGCGAATTCCGGCTGCTCGAATATCTGCTGCGCCACAAGGAGCAGGTCGTCACTCGCACCATGCTGCTCGAGGGCGTGTGGGATTATCATTTCGATCCCGGTACCAACGTCATCGACGTCCATGTCAGCCGGCTGCGCCGCAAGATCGACGACGGCGAGGGCGCGACGCTGATCCACACCGTGCGCGGCGCGGGCTATCGGCTCGGCACCGAGGCGTGATCGACGGGGCGGCGCGCTGACATGCGGGTCCCCGCCCGCCTGCGTTCGTCGACCTTCCGCTTCTTCGCGCTGGTGTTCATCCTCCAGCTGATCTCGGGCACGTCGCTGCTGCTGTTCGTGCGGCACACGCTCGGCGACGAGCTCGAGCGCAATTCGCGCACGCTGGTCACCGCACTGCGCGACGATCTCGTCGCCGACTATGCGCAGGAAGGCTCGCGCGGCCTGCGCGAGCTGATCGCGGCGCGGATCTCGGGGGCGGGCTCGCACGACGCCGCGGTGCTGCTCGACGATCCGGTCGGCAACCACCTCGCCGGCAATATCGAGGACTGGCCGCCGCCGATCCCGTTCAATTCGGGCTGGCAGGTGGTGACGCTCTACCGCGTCGGCCGCGCGCGGCCCGAGCAGATGGGTGTGATCGCGACCAAGCTGCCCGACAACACGCATCTGCTCGTCGGCCATGTCATCGAGGACGATCTGCGCGTCCGCCGTCAGACCGGCGAGGCGATGATCGCCGCGCTGCTGCTCGCGGTGCCGCTCGCGCTGCTCGGTGCGATCGTCGCGACGCGGGTGATCACGGTGCGCGTCGAGCGCATCGCCGAGACCGCCAGGCGGGTCGGCATGGGCGAGCTGTCGCTGCGCGTCCCCGTCGAGCCGGGGGTGCGCGACGCCTTCGCCGACCTGTCGGGGACGATCAACCTGATGCTCGGGCGGATCGAGACCCTCGTCACCGAGCTGCGCGTCGTCACCGACTCGCTCGCGCACGATCTGCGCTCGCCGCTCACCCGCCTGTCGGCGACGATCGACCGCGCCAGCCGCGAGACCGACGACGAGGTGGCGCTGTCGGCACTCGAGCGTGTCGGCTCGGAGGCGGAGACGCTGCTGGCGATGCTGACCACCGCCTTGCAGATCAGCCGCACCGAGGCGGGGATCGGCCGCGACCGCTTCGTCGCAACCGATCTCGGCGAGATGATCGGCGATCTCGCCGAGGTCTACGGACCGCTGGCCGAGGAACGCGGCTTCACCCTGTCGGCAGAGGGCGGCGCGCACGCGGTCGTGCACCGCGAGATGGTGGGACAGGCGCTCGCCAATCTCGTCGACAATGCGATGAAATACGGTCGGCCGGGCGGTGCGATCCGACTGTCGGTCGCCGAGACCACAGCGGCGATCACCCTCGCGGTCGACGACGACGGGCCCGGCATCCCGGTCGACCAGCGCGGCGAGGCGCTGCGTCGCTTCGGCCGGCTCGATCCGGCGCGGCAGCCGGGGGGCGCCGGGCTAGGCCTGGCACTGGTCGCCGCGGTCGTGCATCTGCACGGCGCGATGCTCGAGCTCGGCGACAATGCGCCGGGGCTGTCGGTGCGCTTCGTGCTGCCGGTTGAGGGCGGGGACTAACTCCCTCTCCCCGGCGGGGAGAGGGTCGGGGTGAGGGGGAGCGACGCGTCAGCGTCGCGTCCCACCTCGAAGGCAGAACCCCTCACCCAACCCTCTCCCTCAAGGGAGAGGGCTTTTCACCGCGACGACTTGGCCACGTCCACCCGGCCCGTGCGCGTCTGCTTGCCCCACCCCACCCAGGGCCCCGACAGCGCCGCGGAGACCGCGCGCAGCACCACCGAATACATCAGCTGGCGATAGACGAAGCGTTGCGCGAGCAGCAGCAGCGCCGGATAGCGCTGGCGCCGCGGCTCGAGCCGATAGGCGATCCAGCCGCACAACAGATCGATCGAGGTGAAGGCGATCCAGTAGATGCCCATCCGCAGCACGTCGCTCTGCGTCTGCGCCCAGCCATGCTGGTGGACGCGGATCGAGGTCGCGATCAGGCTGATCGCCAGCGCCAGGTCGATGATCGGCGAGATCACCGCGAAGGCGATCTGGAACACCCACGCCTGCGGAATGCCGACCAGCGCAAGGCCCGCGGGTTTACGCTCGCGCAGGATGGCGCGGTGCTTCCACAGGCATTGCAGCGTGCCGAACGCCCAGCGGAAGCGCTGCTTGGCGAGCGCGCGGAACGTCTCGGGCGCCTCGGTCCACGCCACCGCCTCGACGTCATAAGCGACCTCCCAGCCGGCACGCTGGATCGCGATAGTGAGGTCCTGATCCTCGGCGAGCGTATCGACCGGATAGCCGCCGACCGCATCGAGCGCCGCCCTGCGCCAAGCGCCGACCGCACCCGGCACCACCGTAATGGCGTCGAATCGCGTCAGGGCACGCCTTTCGAGGTTCTGCGCGGTGACATATTCGATCGCCTGCCACTTGGTGACGAGGTTGACGCGGTTGCCGACCTTGGCGTTGCCCGCGACCGCACCGATCTCGGGATCGATGAACCAGCGCGCCAGCCTGGCGATCGTCGTCACCTCGAACTGCGTATCCGCATCGAGCGCGACGATCACCTCGCCGCGCGCCATCGTCATGCCACGGTTGAGCGCGACCGCCTTGCCGCCATTCTCCAGCGTCAGCACGCGCACGCGCTTGTCGCCCGCGAAGCTCGCCTCGACGAGCGCACTGGTGCCGTCGGTCGATCCGTCGTCGATCACGATCACCTCGATCTCGACCGCTTCGCTCGCCAGCACGCGGCGGATCGAGCTCTCGATCACGCGCGCCTCGTTGAACGCGGGGATCAGCACCGAGACGAAGCGGTTCGGATCGATCTCGGGCACCGGCTCCTTCGATTGCTCGTAGGTCGCGAACAGCGCGAGGATCGCGAGCAGCACCGCGCGTGCGATCCCCAGCCCGATCGCGACGAAGAACAGCCATTTCAGCGCGCCGAGCAGCCCGGCCAGTATCAGGAACATGCCGACGTCGGCACGCACCGCGACCAGATCCTTGCCCGAGATCGTCGGCATCACCTGCGCGCGCGTCAGCCCGACGAGCTGCGAGACGGTGACAAACTTGTATCCCTTGGCCTTGAGCGTCTCGATGATCGTCGGCAGCGCATCGAGCGTCTGCTGGCGATCGCCGCCGGCATCGTGGAGCAGCACGACATTGCCCGAATGCTCCGCGTCGCCGTCGTAGACGCCCTGCAGCGTGTTGCGGATGATCGCGGGCACGCCCGGGCGCGTCCAATCCTCGCTGTCGACGTGGAGGCCGACGTTGAGATAGCCGTCGTCCTGTGCGCGCAGCGCGGGGACGAGTTCGTCATCCGTCGTGGGCTCGGCGTCACCGAAATAGGGCAGCCGCAGCAGCCGCGTGCCGCGTCCGGTATAGGCCTCGATCAGCCGCTGCGTGGCGTTGAGCTCGATGCTCGTGCCGCGCTGGCTGGCGAGCGCCATGTTGGGATGCGTGTAGCTGTGGTTGCCGATCTCGCTGCCTTCGTCGATCTCGCGATTGAGCAGTTCGGGGTGGCTCACCGCATTCTCGCCGATCACGAAGAAGGTGCCGGGCACGCCCTCGCGCTTGAGGATGTCGAGCACCCGCGGCGTCCAGTATCCGTCGGGGCCGTCGTCGAAGGTGAGTGCCACGAGCCCGGGGCGGTAGCCGACGCGGGTGACCACATAGGGCGTCGGCAGCGTGCCATATTGCTCGCCGCGGATCAGCCCGAAACGGTCGCCGGTGATCGTCCGCGAACCCAGCGTCGGCGTATCGGTGATGCGCAGCACCTCGCCGCTGCCCTCGATATCGACGTTGTAGACCGCCTGCAGCGTCGTCAGATCGGGGATCTTCTTGCTCTCGAACGCACCGAAGGCCGACCAGACGCCGGGATCCTCGTAGCCGAGCCGCCACAGGGCGACGCCGGCGACGCCTTCGGCGTCGGCCGCGCGAAGCTGGTTCCAGCCGCTCGCCGCATCGAGCAGCCACACCGTATGCGCCATGCCGTCGTCGTCGGTATAGGCGAAGGTGGCGTTGCCGCTGACCGGATCGAAGTGGATCGGCGCCTGGCTGTCGTGCGCGGTGAGCCACGCATCTTCGACCGAGGTCGATTGCGCCGGCCCCTTGGCAGGCCAGTCGTAGGCATAGCCGCCGATCGCGACGATCGACTTGCCCGGGCCGATCGCGCGCACCGCCTCGCGCATCCGGTCGACGAACCAGCTCTGCGACGCGATCGGGCCGGGCGCGCCCGATTCCTCATGCTCGTCATAGTCCATGATGAACAGGCGATCGGCGAAATGCGCGTAGGCCTTGAGGTTCCAGTCGCCGTCGCCGACGGGCACCGCCAGCGTCACCAGCAGGCCCTTGGGCCCGAACCGCGCCTTGGCCTCGGCGATGAAGCGGATATAGTCGCGCTGCGCGGAAAGCGGCAGCTCCTCCATGTCGAACACCACGCCGCTCGCCTGCTCCTGCGCGAGCATCGGCTCGATCTGGTCGAGGAAGGCCTTGCGCGCGCGCGGATCGTGCAGCAGCGCGGCCATGCCCGGGCCGTCGAACTGGCCCTCGGCGGCATTCTGGACCAGCGGGAAGATCTTGGGTCGGTTGGCGCCGTTGCGCAGGATCGCCGCGAGCACGCGGTCCTGCGTGATCGTCAGATGATGGTCCTTGCCGGTGATCGAGCCGAGCACCGGAACCAGCCAGTCGATCTGGCCGATATGCCGGATCAGCGAGGCGCGCGAACTGTCGTCCCACGGCACGTAGAAGCCGACGACCTGCTGGTGCACCGCGGCGGCGGCCTTGCCGCTGGTCGGCAGCCACCCGGTCAGCGTGCGGCGCAGGACACGGCCGACATGCGCAATCTGCGCGGGCAGCGGACGCGGCTGCGGACGCTCGATGCCGACGTTGAGCGGGCTCGGCGTGGGCACGTTGACGATGGTCAGCGCGAAGACGATCACGGCGACGACCAGCGCCAGGATGACGGCGAACAGCGTCCGTTTCGACCAGCGTTTCCGCTTGCCGCTGGGATCGTAGAAAACCGGCGCCTTCATGTCACTTATGCCCAATCAGTCCGCATCGACGAAAACGGCGCCCGGCCGGGAGTGGATAGCCGAGCGCCGTCCGTCATGCATCGGCGTGACAGGGTCCAGGCCCGCCGACGCCGCCATTTCTAGGCCGCCATCCCACCCCGAGGCGTTGCGACGGCGTGAAGAAACCGTAATGTCGTTCCGGCGCCCGGCCGGGGCGTCGCGCAACGGCTTAGCCGGGCGATCGCGGCAAGGAAAGCAGCAGCCTCAGTTCGTCGCTTCGTCGGGGTCGACGCCCCAGAGATGCGTGGTCTCGACATAGCCGCCGCGGCCGTGGACGTCGATCCGGCACCAGCCCCCGCCGCATTTGTCGATCCGCCCGACGACGCCCGGCTCGGCGCGCCAGACGATCCTGGCGCCGGGATTGGGGCCGTCGCGCAGATCGACCTCGCCGCCCTTGATCATCCCGCTGCGCTGATCCGAGACGAGGTTGCCGATCATCCAGCCCTCGGCGCCTTCGGGATCGCGCACCTTGCGCCAGCCCGGATAGACCTCGATCACCCGCACGGGCAGCCCCTGGCGCTGGTACAGCCAGCTCGCCGGATAATTGCGCCCCGGTCCCGTCCGCATCCGCGCCTGCCCGGCGGAGAGCGAGGCCCAATAGGGCGTCTTGCGCTGCGGGCCTGCGGCATGCGCCGTCCCGACCATCGCCACCATCGCCAATATCGCTACGCCGACTGACTTCATCGTCCCGTTCCCGTCATGCCACGCGATACCTTGGCCACCCCGTCGTTGCGAGCGTAGCGACGCGATCCAGAGCTTCAAGCGCCGACCTGGATTGCTTCGTCGCCACACTCCTCGCAATGACGGGAGAGCCGGTATCGTCCGCCGCTCTAATGCAGAGAAAGCCGGCGTTACAAGCGCTTCGTCGGCAATCCCGCCAGCCATTCGGCGAGCATGCGCCGTCCCGCCGCGACCGCTGCGGGGCCGAGGCGATCATGCTGTTCGCGGATCGCGGGGATCGTCGTGCCGGCGCCCGCGACATAGTCGTCGGCGCCTTCGCACCAGCGATCGAAGGGTCCGGCGGGATCGCCGACCTCGGGATGGCATTGCAGCGCCAGCACGTCGCCCAGCACGAAGGCCTGCGGTGCCGCCGAGGTGCGCGCGAGCAGCGTCGCGCCTTCGGGCAGGTCGAATACGTCGCCGTGCCAGTGCAGGACGGGCACGGTGTCGAGCGTCAGGAGCGGGGTTCCCCTGCCCGCCTCGGTCAGGTCGATCGGCGCGAAGCCCACCTCGCGCACCGGCCCACGCTCGACCTTCGCACCCAGCGCGGCGGCGATCATCTGCGCGCCCAGGCAGATGCCCAGCGTCGGCAATCCAGCCGCCAGCCGCGTCGCCAACCGCGCGAGCTCGCCGTCGATCCACGGATGCGCGTCGCGCTCGTAGACCGCCATCGGGCCGCCCATCAGCACCAGCAGATCGGGCGCGACGAAATCGATCGTGCCGAAGCGGTCGTCGGCCGGGCCGACGCGGTCGATGACGTAGCCCGCCGCCTCGATCGGCTGCACGAACGCCGCCACGCCCTCGTGGGGCACGTGGCGGACGACGAGCGCGCGCTTCACCGGCTCAATCGCCCGTCAGGATGCGATCGACGAGCTGCTTCACCGACGGCACGAAGCCGTTGGAGTAGAAGGGATCCTGCTTGAAGCGATAGGCGGCGTGGCCGGCGAACATGAGGTTCTGCTCGACGTCGCCGCCATGCGCGATGTCCTGCAGCGTCTTCTGGATGCAGAAGCTGCGCGGATCGGCGAGCCGCCCGGTCGAGTTGGTCTCGTTGTCCGCCCACGATGAGAAGCCGCATTGGCTCAGACACCCCATGCAGTCCGCCTGATCCTTGCGGACGATCTTCATCTCCTCGGGGGTGACGAAGACGAGCGTGTTGTCGGGGGTCTTGAGCGCGTTGACGTAGCCCAGGCCATACCATTCGCGCGCGCGCATCAGATCGCCACGCGTGACCCAGAAGCTCTTGCCCTTGACGCCGACGTCGAGCTGGAACTGGTGATCGCCCGCCGCCTCGCCCGAAAAGGCGATCTGCCGTTCCGAACGCGCCTCGAGATTGCGCAGGAAGGGATTGCGCACCGCCGACGAATAGAAGCCCGTCGGCGAGAAGCGGTGGAGCAGGATGTCGCCGTCGTCGAGCGTCATCAACCGCGACTTCCAATCCTGCGGGATCGGGCTCTCCTGCGTCAGCAGCGGCCGCGTGCCGAACTGGAAGGCGATCGCGCCCAGCTCCGGATTGTCGATCCAATTGTCCCACTCGCGCAGGAACCAGACGTTGCCCGCCATCACGATCGGCGTGCTGTCCGGAATGCCGCCCTCGCGCATCGTATCGCGAAGCGCCTTCACGCGGGGGTACGGATCTTCGGGCTTGAGCGGGTCTTCGGCGTTGGACAGGCCGTTGTGGCCGCCCGCCTTCCACGGATCCTCGTAGACGACGGCCGACAGCCAGTCCGCCGCCTTCGAGTACGCCCGCTTCCACAGCGCGCGGAAGGCGCGCGCCGAGCTGATGATCGGCAGATAGCTGACCTGGTGGTGCGCCGCGATCTCGGAGAGCTTGTAGGGCATGCCCGCGCCGCATGTGACGCCCGAGACGAGCCCCTTGGTGCGTTCGAGCACGCCCTCGAGCACGCGTTGCGCGCCGCCCATCTCCCACAGCACGTTGATGTTGATCGCGCCCTTGCCCGAGGCGAGATCATAGGCGCGGCGCACCTGCTCGACCGCGCCGTCGATCGCGTATTGGACGAGCTCCTCGTGCCGCTCGCGCCTAGTCAGCGCGCGGTATATCTGCGGGATGATCTTGCCTTCGGGATCGTAGCTGTCGGCGTTGACCGCCGACACGGTGCCGATGCCACCCGCCGCGGCCCATGCGCCCGAGCTCAGATGATTGGTCGCCGAGACGCCTTTGCCACCCTCGACGAGCGGCCATACTTCGCGGCCGCCATACAGGATCGGCTGCAAACCTTTGAACAAAACATTCCTCCGCCCGGACTAGGACCGCATGTGTCTTAGCAGGTACGCAAGCACAAGGCTTCCGGATTATTGCGGTGCGGTCAGCGGCGGTTCAGCCGCCCGACGGACCAAGCACGCCGGGCCGCCGCATCGCGGTTTCGTAGAGCGCGCGGTAGGCGGCGATCATCGCATCCTCGCCGTAGCGTTCGCGCGCGACCGCGCGGTTGGCGATGCCGATCCGGTGGCGCAGGTCGCGGCTCGCGATCAGCTGCCCGAGCGCGTCGGCGAACGCCTGCTCGTCCTCGGCGGGCACGACGAAACGGCGGTTCTCGGACGAGACCATCGCGCAGACGTCGCCGACGTCGGTCGCGACGACAGGCAGCCCCGCCGCCATCGCCTCGATCATCGCGATCGGGAACTGCTCGCTGTCCGACGAGAGCGCGAAGATGTCGAAATGGCCGACATAGCGCGCCGCATCGGGGAGGAAGCCGGGGAGCAGCAATCGGTCGCCGACGCCTTCGGCCTGCGCCGCCGCCAGGATCGCCTCGCGCTCCGACCCCTCGCCGACGATGACGAGCCGCCCTGCCCCGCCCGATCGCGCCAACGCCCTCACCAGCCGCGGCAGGTTCTTCACCCCCCGCAGCCCCGCCATCGTGCCGACGACGATATCGCCGGGTGCGCGCCGGAAGCCGGGGATCGCATCCGCATCGGGCAGCCCTGCATAGCGATGCAGCGCGATGCCGTTGGCGATCCGCTGGACGCGCCGCGCCGGTTGCCGCCAGACGTGTTGCGCGATCGCTTCGAGCCGTTCGGATGGGACGACGATGCGATAGGCCGCGCCCAGCATCGCGCGCCTGAAATAGACGCGCGCGGGCTTCTGCCGGACGAGTTCGTCGGCGTTGAAGCCGTCTTCGTGGTGGACCAGCGGCGGCAGGCGCATCGCCCCCGCATAGAGCCGCCGCGCCGCCACCCCGTCCATCGCACCCCAATTGTAGCTGAGCACGAGATCGAACCCGGCCATGTACCGCGCGATCCGCCAATAGCGTGCCGGGCCGGGCTTGCCGATCAGCGACGGCGCCCGATCGTCGCCCGGAAACGCCACGACGATAGCCGGATCGATCGCATCGCGCGCCCCCAGCGCGCCGGGCACCGCGCTCAGCACGACATGCTCCGCCGCCGCGCCGAACGCGTTCATCAGCCTGACGGCGCGCGCTTCCTTGCCGCCCAGCGAAAAGGTCGAATGGAGATGGAGGATGCGGACCGGCATGACGATCGGGTTATGCCACAGAGAGGGTGAACGGGTGGTGGATATGCCTCTCATTCATCCTCCCCAGCTTTTGCTGGGGAGGGGGACCACCCGCAGGGTGGTGGAGGGGCAGACCACGTCTCGGCGCTGTAGCCGCTTCCGAGGTCGGACCCCCCTCCACCACTCGCTGCGCGAGCGGTCCCCCTCCCCGGCGAAAGCCGGGGAGGATTTATGGACGTCACCGCCCCACCCGCACCCTCTGCAGCAGCCGGTCGATCGCCACCACCGCCTCG
>CAXTVK010000033.1:0-24314 GCA_964247655.1 uncultured Sphingomonadaceae bacterium
GTCCTCCCCCTCCACCATCCTTCGGATGGTCCCCCTCCCCCTGGCGGGGGAGGATTTTCAGCTATCGCCTGAATGTCGATACGCCCTAGCTCACCGTCACCGATAGGTCGCCAGCTTCACCTTCAACACCTGCGGCGCCGAGGTGAAGTTGAGGCCGTAATCGGTCTGGTCGCCGTTCCACAATCGTTCGAACACCCACTGGCCCTGCGCGTCGAAATGCCCCTCCTCGACGCGATCGATGATCATGTGCTCGCCGGGCTTGGGCGCGGGCAGATCGAAGGTGACGCGCGCGTGATAGCCGGTGACGAGATATTCGTCGGGGCCGAGCTGCGCGATCGACGCCCCACCCGAGGGCGTCGGATTGCCGGTCGGCGGATCGATGCCAAACTGGCCCTGCCCGAAGCTCGCGGTGGCGCGCCAGCGGCCGAGCGCCATGACCTGCTTATGTGCGGCCTCGGGCGCGGTCGGCTCGGAGACGCCCCAGGTGCGGCCCTCAAAGGCGAGCTTCGCCCAGACGCGCTGCATCGGCCGGAACAGGCGGTAATTCGCGGCGAAGGCATCGATCGTGTCGGCATCGAGCTTGGCGGCACCGAGCGGGAAGTTGAAATAGCCCGTCTGGTCCATCCCGAACGGCGAGAAGCCGATCCCGCCACGACCGACGACGGCAAAGAAGTGCCGGGCATAGTCCTTGGCGTTGCCCGTCTCGGGCACGAACAGCGCGTTGTCCGGCCGGCCATAGAGATCGAGATACTTCATGTAGGTCGCGAAATCGGACTTGTAGATGTCGGGGCCGATCGCATCGATGTGCGTCGCGGTCGCCTTCCACATATCAAGCGTCGGGTGTGTCGGCCCGCCCGCCGCATAGGTCTTTGGGTCCTGCGGCTTGAAGGGATCGCTGAGCGCGGCGTTGACGTACATCGGCAGCGGCATCACCGCCTTGCCCGCAGCCGCCACCGCGTCGACGTAGCGCGCGATCGCCCATGCGTGGAACTGCTCGTCGGCGTCGGCGCCGAACACGCTGGACCAGCTGCCCGAGCGCACGCCCATCTTCCTCGCGATCTCGGACGGCACCGGCGCGGCGAACGCCTTTTCGGCCGCGGGCGAATGGTCGCGCGGCGCGCCATAGGTGCCGGTCTCGTTCTCGACCTGCAGCATGATGACCGTGTGATCGGGGTCGGCGGCCTTGAGATGCTCGACCAGTCGCACGAACGCGGTCCGATCCGCATCGAGCGTGCTCTGCGCGAAGGGCGACAGCGCATAGACGCTCTGCCCCTTGTCGTCGATCATCCGCGGGAAACGCCTATTGTCGAGCTTGACCCACGCCGGCGCGTAGCTCGGCGCGGTATTCTTCCAGGTGCCGAACCACAGCAGCACGAGACGGACGTCGTGCGTCCGCGCCTCGGTCAGCAACTGATCGAGGAAGGAGAAGTCGAACCGGCCTTCCCTGGGCTCGATCTGCTCCCAGGCGATCGGCACTTCGAGCGTATTGGCGTCGAGCCGGTCGATCGTCGGCCAGACCTTGGGGAGCGCGGCAGGCCAGGCGCTGCTGTTGTTCACCTGCGCGCCGAGCATCAGATAGGGCGCGCCATCGACGAGCAGCGCATGTCGGCCATGATCGGCCACCATATGCGGCATGTCCGAGGCGGCATGCCCCGGGACGGCCGAACAAAGCAGTGCGCAGCCCAGGCTTGCCAAAACCGCTTTCATCGTCGCTCCCCTCATTCTCTTATGCGCCCACCATCGACAGCGGCGACCATCTCCGTCAATGGTGAAACTGAATATCGCTAATAAACTATGCGATAGAGGATGACGATGAAGACGGCCGCTTCCGCCCAGGATTACCGCGAACTCGCGCGCCGGCGACTGCCGCGCTTCCTGTTCGACTATATCGACGGCGGCTCCTACGCCGAGGTGACGCTCGGACGGAACGTCGCCGATCTCGAGACGATCGCGTTGCGCCAGCGCGTGTTGACCGACGTTTCCGCGGTCGATCTCTCGACCACGCTCTTCGGCAGGGCGCAGGCGCTTCCGGTGGCGCTCGCGCCGATCGGGCTGGCGGGGATGAACGCGCGCCGCGGCGAGGTGCAGGCGGCGCGCGCGGCGGAGGCGGCGGGCATCCCCTTCTGCCTGTCGACCGTCTCGGCCTGCCCGCTCGACGAGGTCGCAGCGGGTACGACCAAGCCTTTCTGGTTCCAGCTCTACATGATCCGCGATCGCGGCTTCATGCGCGAGCTGCTGGGCAATGCGAAGCGGCTCGGCTGCTCGGCGCTGGTGTTCACGGTCGACATGCCGGTGCCGGGCTCGCGCTACCGCGATTATCATTCGGGGCTGGCCGGTGCGCCGGGGCTCGCCGGCGATCTCCGCCGTTTCTGGCAGGGCTTGACGCATCCGCGCTGGGCTTGGGACGTCGGCGTCCACGGCCGCCCGCACCAGCTCGGCAACGTCGCGCCCGTGCTCGGCAAGAACAGCGGCCTCGAGGATTTCTTCGCCTGGATGCGCAATAATTTCGACCCGACCGTGACCTGGCAGGACCTCGATTTCATCCGCGAACATTGGGACGGGCCGCTGATCGTCAAGGGCATATTGGACGTCGAGGATGCCCGCGCCGCCGCCGATTTCGGCGCGGACGGCATCGTCGTCTCCAACCATGGCGGCCGCCAGCTCGACGGCGTGCCGTCGACCGCACGCGCGCTGCCACCGATCGCCGAAGCGGTGCGCGAGCGGCTGACCGTACTCGCCGACGGCGGCGTGCGGTCGGGTCTCGATGTCGTGCGGATGCTGGCGCTCGGCGCGCACGGCGTGCTGCTCGGCCGCGCCTGGGCCTATGCGCTGGCGGGCGGCGGACAGGCGGGCGTCGCGCATATGCTGCGACTCGTCGAGGCCGAGATGCGCGTCGCGATGGCGCTCACCGGGCGAACGAGCATCGCCGCGATCGATCGCAGCATATTGGTCGAGTAACGCCTACGCGCGCGGCAGCACGCCTTGGCTTTCCGCGAAGGATCGGAAGAGGCGGGGCCATGCCGACACCGGCTTGTCGGGGGCGGGCCGCACGCCGAAGCCGTGACCGCCTTCGGCGAAGACGTGCAGTTCGGCCGGCCGGCCTCTCGCCTGCAGCGCGGTATAGAGGCCGATGCTGTTCGTCGGCGGCACCAGCCCGTCGTCGCCCGCGTGGACGAGGAAGCACGGCGACGTCTGCGCGTCGACGCCGAGTTCGACCGAATAGCGCTTCCGTTCCGCCTCCGAGGCGTTGGCGCCGAGCAAAGCGTCGCGCGATCCGCCATGCGTGAACGGCGCCGAGAGGCTGACGACGGGATAGAGCAGACCGACCAGATCGGGGCGGGCGGGCAGGCTGTCCGCCGTATCGACGGGCGCATAGAGCCGTTCGGCATGGCGCGTCGCGAGCGAGCCCGCCAGATGGCCGCCCGCCGAGAAGCCGATTACGGACACCCGCCGCGCATCGAGCCCGTAGCGGCCGGCATTGGCGCGGATGACCCGCATCGCGCGCTGCGCGTCCTTCAAGGGCACGTCGGCGCGGTCCGCCCAGCCTTCGGACGGCAGGCGGTACAGCATCACGAACGCGGTGACGCCGATCGCGTTCAGCCAGCGCGCCTGCGACACGCCCTCATTGTCGTAGGACAGGAACTCGTAGCCCCCGCCGGGCATCAGCAGCACCGCGGCACCGTTGGGCTTGGCCGGCCGATAGACGATCAATCGCGGCTGTCCGACGCCGGTGACGAAGCGATCAGGATGCAGGGGATCGTGCGACTGATCCGCGAACTTCTCGGTGAACGGCGCCGCAAGCCGATCGGGCGGACCGCCGGGCCACAGCGGCAGCGTCTCCGGATCGGCCGCGAACGCCGGGCCGCCCAGCAGCGGGATCGCGGCGACCGCGCCCGCCAGTGCGAGCAATTGGCGGCGGCTGGTATCGATCATGCGCACGTTCGTCCGCTCATGGCTGCTCGGTGAGCGAGAAGATTTGCGTCGCCGCGGCCCATTTCTCGCCGGGCGCCGCCGCCGGTATCGGTCGTTGCACGCCGGCCATCAGCGCTTCCCATGCCCGGACATCGGGATCGGCCGCATCGGCGGCTGCCTTGGCGACCGGATCGAAATCCGGGCCGGTTTCCATCACCATCGCCAGCCGCTCCCCCGCGCGGTAGATCTCCATTGCGATGATATCAGCCGTGCGGATGCTGCGCCCGATCGCCGGTGGCAAAGCGCCCGCCGCATGCCACGCCTCGTAGCGCGCGATCGCGTCGGCATCGTCGACGATGTCGAGCAGCAGGACGTGCCGCTGCGTCTCAGTCATCCGCGCCGACCGACTGCCGCTGCGTGCCGAGCCCCGCGATGCCGAGCGTCATGATGTCGCCGCGCTTGAGATAGATCGGATCGGGCTTCTGCCCCATGCCCACACCGGGCGGCGTTCCCGTCGAGATCAGGTCGCCGGGATGCAGCGTCATGAACTGGCTGAGATAGCTGACCAGAAAGGCGGGCTTGAACACCATCGTCGCGGTCGTGCCGTCCTGATAGCGATGCCCGTTGACCTCAAGCCACATCGCCAGATCGCAGGGATCGGCGATCTCGTCGCGCGTCGCCAGCCACGGCCCGATCGGGCCGAAGGTGTCGCAGCCCTTGCCCTTGTCCCAGGTGCCGTGCCGTTCGAGCTGATATTCGCGCTCGGACACGTCGTTGATCAGGCAATAGCCCGCGATATGCGCCTCGGCATCGGCCTCCTCGACATATTTTGCGGTCGCGCCGATCACGATGCCGAGTTCGACCTCCCAGTCGGTCTTGGTCGAGCCGCGCGGGATGCGGACCTCGTCATTGGGCCCGACGATCGCGCTGGTCGCCTTGGTGAACAGGATCGGCTCGGGGGGCACGGTGGCACCGGTCTCGGCGGCATGGTCGGAATAGTTGAGTCCGATGCACAGGAACTTACCGACCCCGCCGACGCACGGGCCGAAGCGCGGATCGCCCTCCACCGGCGGCAGGCTCTCCGGGTCGATCGCCGCCAGCCGGGCGAGGCCGTCGGGCAGAAGCGCCCCGCCGGCGACGTCGTCGATATGCGCCGAAAGATCGCGCAGTCGGCCGGTGGCGTCGATCAGGCCGGGGCGTTCGTGGCCGGCGGCGCCGTAGCGGACAAGCTTCATCGATACGTCCCTTAGTTGACCCAACCGCCGTCGATCACATGGACCGCGCCGGTGGTGAAGGCGGATTCGTCGCCGGCGAGGTAGAGCGCGAGCTGCGCGACTTCCTCGGGGCGACCCAATCGGCCCATCGGCTGCCGCGCGGTGAACTGCCGGTACGCCGCGTCATAGTCGCCGGTATCGTGCAGCCGCTGCTGGAGCGAGGGCGATTCCACCGTGCCCGGGCAGATCGCGTTGCAGCGAATGCCCTGGCCGACGAAATCGGCGGCTACCGCCTTGGTCAGGCCGATCACGCCGGCTTTGGTCGAACCATAGGCAAAGCGGTTGGGAATGCCCTTCACCGAACTCGCGATCGACGAGACGTTGACGATCGATCCGCCGCCCGCCGCGAGCATCGCGGGCAGGAAGGCGCGGATCGTGCGGTACATCGCGGTCATGTTGAGTTCGATCGAGAAGCGCCAGGTATCCTCGTCGCACTCGAGGATCGTGCCCGCATGGACGAAGCCGGCGACGTTGTGCAGCACGTCGATCGCGCCGAGTTCGCCGGCTAGCGCCGTGATCGCCGCGGCATCCGTCACGTCGAGCGCGCGATGCTCGCATCCGTCGAGCCCCTCGAGCAGCTCCGCGCGAAGGTCGGTCGCGATCACGCGCGCGCCTTCGTTGGCAAACAATTGCGCCGAGGCGCGGCCGATCCCCTGCCCCGCTGCCGTCACCAGCGCGGTCTTCCCCGCAAGCCGTCCGCTCATAGCATTGCTCCTTTGGCTCGCGCCGGCAGGCACGCGGGTCCGATCGGCTCGAAAGCCTTGTAGGTGAGGATGAACTCGTGATGCCCGAGCTCCTCCGAGACGGTGCGTTCACCGCCCGCGACCGCGATCACGCGATCGTAGATCTCGTCGCCGACCTGCTGCAGCGTCGCCCGGTTCTCGAGAATACGGCCCGCGTCGATATCCATGTCGGCCGCTAGCCGACGCGCGGTCTCGGGGTTGGCGCAGATCTTGATGACCGGCGACACCGCGGATCCCACCACCGATCCCCGCCCCGTCGTAAACAAGGTCAGGTGCGCGCCGCAGGCGATCAGCTCGACGATCTCGGCATTGTCCGAGATGTTGGGAAAGCCGAAGCGCGGCTCGCCGTCGGGCACGACGTCGAGCAGGTACAGGCCGCCCGCCGGCGGGATGTCGCCGGGCTTGATGATCCCGCTGATCGGCGACGATCCCGACTTGGAATAGGCGCCCATCGATTTTTCTTCCTGCGTCGTCAGTCCGCCCTCGGCATTGCCCGGCGCGAAACTGCCGAAGCCCATGACGGTGTAATAGGCCTCGGCCTTCTTGACGCACGCCTCGATCTCACGTCCCAGTTCGGCGGTAATCGCGCGGTCCGCCATAATCGTCTCGCAACCGACGAGTTCGCCGGTCTCCTCGAAGATGCAGGTGGCGCCGTCCGCGACGAAGCGATCGAACGCACGGCCGACCGCGGGGTTGGCGGTGATCCCGCTGGTGCCGTCCGATCCACCGCAGATCGTCGCGATCACCAGCTCGTCGAGCGCCATCGCGGCGCGCGGCGTTGCGGCCGCCGCGGCGCGTACCCGCTCGACTGCGGCGAGGCCGCCGGCGATCGTCGCGGCGGTGCCGCCGACCTCCTGGATCACCAGCAGTTCGACCGGCCGGCCGCTCGCGCGCACCGTCTCCACCAGCGCTACCCGGTCGAAGCTCTCGCAGCCCAGCGACACCAGCACGACGCCGCCGACGTTGGGATGCGTCGCGATCGCTTCCATTACGCGGTTGGCATAGGCGTTCGGATAGCAGCCGGGGAAGCCGATCAGATGGACGTCGGGGTCGTCCGCCTTGTCGACGATCCGCCGCGCGACATGATGCGCGCACTCGACCAGATAGGCGACGACGGTGACGTTGCGGATGCCCTTGCGGCCATCCTGCCGCAGATAGCCGGATATCACGTGTCGTACCCACCCGCGGAACGCGAATGAGCGGCGATATAGTCGCTCTTCATATTGTGCATGTGAATCCAGTCCCCGGCCGCGGCGCGGACCGTCATCGATCCGATCGGCGCGCCGTATTTGATGACCTTGTCGCCCGGCGCGAGCGCATGACGCGCGATCTTGTGACCGACCGTGATCCCCTCGCGCGCGGGCACCGTGCCACCGCCGATGGTGAGCACGTCGCCGACCTCGATCGGCGCGACGACGACGAAGACGTTGTCGTCCTCGTGCAGCAGGATCAGTTGGCTGGCGTCCGTCATGCCGGCACGCCGTCCAGCGCCGCCCAGACGCCCTCGGGCACCGGAACGGCGAGCCGCGCGACGCTCTCGGCGACTTCCGCCGGGCTCGCCATGCCTGGGATCACGCAGGCGACGGCGGGATGACGCAGCGCGAACTGCAGCGCGGCGACCGGCAGCGGCACGCCGAATCGCGCGCAATCCGCCTCGATCGCGCCCGCGCGGGACAGCATGTCTATGGTCGCCGGCGCATAATCGAACTTCGGGTCGCCCGCATCGGCCAGCGGCTGCGCCAATATCCCGCTATTATAGGGGCCGCCGACGACCAGACGAACGCCCTTCGCCGCGCAGCGCGGCAGCAGTTCGTCGGCCGCGCTGCGATCCAGCAGCGTGTAGCGCCCGGCGAGCAGGATCACGTCGAGATCGATGCGCTCGAGCAGATCGAGACAGATTTCCACCTCGTTCACGCCGATCCCGATCGCGCTTGCAGCGCCTTCGTCGCGCAGGCGGCGCATCGCGGGATAGCCTTCGTCGAGAAAGGTCCGGAGCGTCGCATCGTGCCGCTCGCCATGCGTGAGCCGACCGATATCGTGCGCCAGCAGCAGATCGACGCGATCGCGACCCAGCCGCGCCAAGCTGCCGTCGAGCGACCGCAGCACGCCGTCGCGCGAATAGTCGAAGCGCGGTTCATACGGTCGCGCATCGACGAAGCCGTGCCGTTCGCGCGCCATGTCGTCGGTCGGCACCAGCAGGCGACCCACCTTGGTGGAGACGAGCACGTTGGCGCGCGCACCGATCCCCCGCCCCAGCCGCTCTTCGGCGAGGCCGAAGCCGTAATGCGGTGCGGTGTCGAAATAGCGGATGCCGGCGTCAAGCGCGGCGTGGATGGTCGCCTCGGCCTCCGCATCGGTCATCGCGCGGTAGAGATTGCCGATCGCGGCGGTGCCCATGCCGAGCCGGGGAAGATCACGCATGCGCCGTCTCCCCGATCCGATAGATGCATGCCGCATTGCCGCCGAACACCGCGGCGTGGTCGACAGGCGGGATCAGCGCCAAGGCGAGATCGAGCCAGTCGCGGTAGCTGCTCGATGCGGTCAGCACGGGCCAGTCGCTCCCCCACAGCAGACGCGTCGCGCCGAACGTCTCGAGCAGAACCTGGACGACGGGCAAGACCGTGTCGCGCGGCATCTCGGCGAGCAGGCCGGACAGCTTGACGTGGACGTTCGCGTGGCGTGCGAGCGGCGCGATCGCGGCACTCCAATCGGCGAACCCGTCCGAGCCCCCATCGGGCTTGGCAGCGTGATCGATCACGATGGCGAGCGCGGGATGACGCGTCGCCAGCCGATCGAGCGCCGGCAGATGCGCGGGGCGGATCAGCGCGTCGAGCACCAGCCCGCATTCGGTCATCGCGGCGAGCCCGGCGTCGAGCGCCGGATCGTCATACCAGTCGGCTGCGCGCGACTGCACCATCGGCCGCAGACCCTTGAGCGCCGGATTTGCCGCGATATCGCGCACCGCATCGCGATCCGCGAGATCGGCCCAACCGACGACGCCGGCGATCTGCGGCGTCGCGGCGGCGATATCCAGAAGCCAGGCGGTATCCCGCGGGCTTTCCTGGCTCTGCACCAGAATCGCACGATCGACCGAGGCGCCGTCCAGCATGTCGAGCAGCTCGTCCGCCACGAAATCGCGATGGAGCGCGCCGTCCGAAACGGTCGGCCAGACGCAGTCGTTGGCGCCAAGCTGCCAGAGATGGACGTGCGCATCGATCATGCGGCACGGTCCGGAAAGTCGCGCAGGTGCGACCGGGCGAACAACGCGACGACGAGGAAGCATCCCGCCGGCACCAGCATCGCCGCCCGGATCGTGCCGCTATGATCCGAGATCAGCCCCATCAGCGCGGTCAGCACCGCGCCGCCGATGATCGCCATCACGATCAGCGACGCGCCGGGCTTGGTGAGCGGCCCCAGACCGCGAAGCGCGAGCACGAAGATGGTCGGGTACATGATCGACATGAACGCGCTCGACACGACCAGTGCGGCAACGCCGATCCAGCCGCCGACGACGACCGACACCAGGCAGAGCAGCATGTCGATCGATCCGAACACCAGCATCAGCCGAGCGCCCGATACGCGCGCCATCAACGCCGAACCGACGAAGCGGCCGATCATGAACAGCACCAGCGATCCGGTAAGCATCCACGCCGCGTGACGCACGCCGAAACCCGGCAGCGCGGCCGTCGTGTAGCGGATCAGGAAGCTCCAGACGCCGACCTGCGCGCCGATGTAGAAGAATTGCGCCGCAACTCCGGCCAGATAGCGCGGCCGTGCGAGCAAAGCGCGATAGGCGCCGGGAACGCGCTCTTCGGGTCCGGCACCGCGGGTCGCCACCGTCGGGAAACGCGTGAAGAGGATCAATGCCGCCCAGCCGAACACGGTAGCCGCGATCAGCAGATAGGGGAGACGGACGGCCGCCGCCTGTTCGACGGTGCTGCGCGTCCCGTCCGACAGGATCAGCATCACGCCGAGCCCGACGCCGGTGATCGATCCGAGCGGATTGAACGCCTGCGCGAGCGTCAGCCGGCGCTCGGCCGTCTCCGGCGGGCCGAGCGCCGCGATCATCGGGTTGGCTGCGGTTTCGAGGAACGCCAGGCCGCTCGCGATCACGAACAGCGCGAACAGAAAAAAGCCGTAGCGCAGCGTCATCGACGCGGGCCAGAACAGCAGCGCGCCGGCACCGAACAGCAGCAACCCCGTCAGCACCGCGCTACGATAGCCGAAGCGGCGCATGACGATCGAGGCGGGGATCGCGAAACAGAAATAGCCGAGATAGAAGGCCGATTGCACCAGCCCCGATTGAAGATCGTCGAGATCGAAGAGCGCGCGGAAATGCCCGATCAGCACGTCGTTGAGATTGTTGGCGACCCCCCACAGGAAGAACAGCCCGATCGCGAGACCCATTGCGAGCGTGCTGGGGCGATCGCTATTTTCGTGTGTCATCGGATTGCTCCTCGCCTCGTCGGCGGCAGGTCGGGAAGCCGCGGCCGTACCTAGCGAAAAAAGTGACCGAGGCGAAACGCCCCGGTCACAGGCGGGAGACGATGAAGCAGGTGGCATTATCGCCGGTGGCCCACTCAGAAGGTGATCCGTGCGACGCCGCTGATCTGACGATCGTTGACGATCGCGTCGCGCGGACGCGTCGGAAGGCCGTAATAGGTCGACGTCTGCGTGCTGGTCAGATTGACCCCCTGCAGCGTCAGCGAGAAATGCGGCGTGACGTCGTAGGTGACCGAGGCATCGAGCTGACCGAACGGCTTCTCGAAGACGGGCAGATTGCCCGAACCGTTGCCCGACGTCGTCAGCAGGAACTTGCTGCGCCAGTTATACGCGACGCGCGCGGAGAGCTTGCCTCGCTCGTAGATGCCGACGAGATTGTAGTTGAACTTGGACAGACCTTCCAGCGACACGTCGTGCACCGGGCCCTCGGTCGCTGGGCTCGGCGCCTTCGAGTCGACGAAGGTGAAGTTGGCCTGCGCGCCGAGGCCCTTCAGCACGCCGGGCAGAAAGTCGAAGAACTGCTGATAGGCGATCTCGACGCCCTTCACCTTGGCGTCGGCGACGTTGTTGTACGACGTCACGTTGTACGTCGCGGTCACGCCGTCGGTGAAGGTGACGTCGCGGGTCGATATGCCCGTCTGGATGTAATCCTTGATATCCTTGTAGAAGCCCGCCGCGGTCAGCGATCCGGTGCGCGAGAAATACCATTCCGCCGAAACGTCGAGGTTGGTCGACTTCATCGGCTTGAGGAACGGATTGCCGCCCGACGTATCATGCTCCTGATTGATCTGCGCGGTGCCCGGCTCGGTGATCGACAGCGCGGGATTGAGCTGGTTCAGCGTCGGCCGCGAGATGTTCTTGGACGCCGCGAAACGAAGCTGCAGCTTGTCGGTCAGGTGCGCGCGGAGATTGAGGCTCGGCAGCCACGAATTGTACGTCTTCGCGAAATCGACGAGGTTCGACGTGGTGTTGCCGGTGCTCTGCTGCCCGTTCGGCTGGGTGACCAGATCGGTCTGCTGATAATAGCCCGCGGTGGATTCCTGCGTCCGCACGAACCGGACGCCGACATTGCCGTCGATCGGCACCGGCAGCTGATCGACCTTGAAGAACGCCGCCACATAGCCCGCATAGGTCTTCTGCGACTGCGCGCTCGTGCCGCTCGGCAGATACTGCGCCGGCGTGGCGATGCCGAGCGCGGCGCGCGTCGCGTCGTAATCGAGCGTGGTGTCACGCGAGAAGAACAGCCCCTCGGTCGGGAAGGTCGCGTCGCCGCGGAAGAAGTCGTTGAGGCTGACGGTTTCGAGGTCGGTCGGCACGCCGGGAAGCTGGGTGTAGCGGTAGCCGGTATCGCTGACGACGTTGGTGCGATCGGAATAGCGGAAGCCCGCCTTGATCGACTTGAGGATGCTGTCGTCGAAGCGGTATTCGGCGTCGATCCGGCCCGACTTGTCCTTGGCACGCGCGTGGTTCAGATCGTCGAGGTAGAAGGCCGCGTTGTAGCTCGCCGGGTTGAGCAGACCCTCGGGCGTGCTGATCGAGGAGGACGGGATCGACCCCGTGACATTCTGCACCAGCGTGCCGTCGCCCACACCGTTGAGGCCGATGATCGAGCGCACGTCCTTCGTCGTCGAGTCGACGAACTGGCCGTCCGCGGAAACGGTCAGGTGGTCGGTCGGCTTCCACTTCGCGTTGAGCGAATAATCGGTGGTGGTCGACTGCCGGGTCTCGAGACTGGTGTTCGCGGCGATCGCGATGTTCTGGTAGGTGCCGGTCTGCACGTCGCCATTGGGCGCGAAGGTGAAGGCGGCGCCCGGGAGCGGCGACATCTGGGCGCCGGCCGGCTCCGCAAAATAGCTGTAGTCGTCGAACCGGAACTTATATTTGTTGCGGAAGACCTCGCCGGTCAGCTCGAGCGTATCGCTGGGCCGCCACTGGACCGACGCATCGAGGCCGAAGCGGCGACGGTCGCCGTACACTTCGCCGATGCCGGTGCCGTGCGCGAGCGTGGTCGTCTGACCGAGCCGGCCGAGCGTCTGCGCGGCGGCATAATCCGCCGGCGCATGCGGCGTACCGTCGGCATTCAGGCTGGTGTCGAGCGTGTTGAACGGTTCGGTCGAGACGGTGTCCTGGCGGAACGCGGTCCGCTGGTAGGAGGCGCTGACGAGGACGCCGATCTCGCCGATCGGGGTGTTCCAACGGTCGCTGATCAGCAGCGAACCCGACGGCTTGCTCTTCTGGACGAGGTCATAATAGGTATTGCCGACCGCCGCCGAGATCTTGAAGCCGTCGAAGTCGAACGGCTTGCGGGTCCGCAGGTTGATCGTGCCACTGAGTTGGTCTTCGATCAGGTCGGACGACGGATTCTTGTAGACGTCGATCCCGGCCAGCAATTCGGATGGCACGTCTTCGAGGCTCAACGTGCCTGGAGGGCTCGTGCTGTCGCCGCCACCGGTGCCCGCGGTGAAAATGTCGCGCCCGTTGAGTTCGGTGCGGACCTGCGTGAGGCCGCGGATCTGGACCGAGCTGCCTTCGCCATATTGGCGCTGGATCTGGATGCCCGAGATACGCTGAAGCGCCTCGGCAATGTTGCGATCGGGAAGCTTGCCGATGTCCTCCGCGACGATCGAATCGACGATCTGCGGCGCATCGCGCTTGATCCGCTCGGCGGACTGGAGGCTGGCACGCACGCCGGTCACGACGATCGCCTGCGCGGCATCGCCGGATAGCGCGGCGTCGGACTGGCCCTGGTCGCCGCTAGGTGCCGTATTGCCGCCGCTCGTGGTCTGCGCCGCAGTCGTCGCCTGGGCGCTCGCGGCCGTGGCGCACATCGCCGAAAGCAGAGCCGCGATCGAACAGCTGACGAGCAGCGGTGCGCGAATGGAGCCATGCAGGTCGTTCGTGATCATGTGTAGTCCCCTCCAGCAGGCCCGGGACGCTACATTGCGTCTCCATTGCGGCCAGATGCACAGCGACTGCTTGGGGTGATTATCCGGCCGCAAGGCCGCCTCCCTCAGCAGCCTCTTTGCACCGGGTGCAGGGCCTTGCGGACGGCATTAGCAGCGCTGTCAGGAATGTGAAATATAAAACTGCGTTTCAGATGTGGTTTTTTGCATCCCGTTGAAATGGCCGGCCGAACTGCGTACCCACGATTATCTTCGGCCGAGGCGCGCGATCGGATATGGTTTCAACGAGAAAGTATCGGGCACCGGCCTTGCAGAAGGGTCTGGAAATCCTGGAGCTTCTGGCACCCTCCCCAACCCCGATGCCGACGGTCGATATCTCCGCGGCGCTGGGCCGATCGGTGAGCGAGATTTTTCGCATGATCCAGGTGCTCGAGGAATCGGGTTACATTGCGCGATCGGGCGAAGGCTACCGCGTCACCAACCGGCTGTTCGCCCTGGGCATGGCGCAGCCGCCGATCCGGGACCTGTTGAGCCACGCTCTCCCGGTGATGCGCGAACTTGCCGCACGCACGCGGCAGAGCTGTCACCTCGCCATGACATCGGGCTCCGAAATGGTCGTGGTCGCGAACGTGGAGGCGCCCGGATTGCTGGGCTTCGCGATTCGCATGGGCTATCGGCGCCCGCTTATCCATTCGGCGTCCGGTCATGTCCTGATGGCGTTCCAGACCGAGAGCGGGCGGGAGGAGAGCCTGCTTGCGACCAAGAACGCGAAACTCGCCTTCGATCGCGACGCGCTGACGGGCCTGCTCACGACGGTGAAGGATGCCGGCTTCATCGCGATGCCGAGCCCGATGCTCACCGCGATCACCGATCTTTCGGTGCCGGTCGTCCAGAACGGCGTCGCGCTCGCGGCGCTGACGGTGCCGTTCGTCGACGGCCCCGGCGCGACGCTCGGCAAGGACGAGGCGCTGCAGGTGCTCAAGGAGGCCACCGGGAAGATAGCCGCGGGCCTCGATGGCGCGCCGTGATCATCTCGGTGGGGGCGTGCCCTTCACCGGCTTAGCGAGCGCCCGCGTGATCGCCGCCTCGGCGATCGGTGC
Organism: uncultured Sphingomonadaceae bacterium; assembly: GCA_964247655.1. Classification (GTDB taxonomy): domain Bacteria; phylum Pseudomonadota; class Alphaproteobacteria; order Sphingomonadales; family Sphingomonadaceae; genus Solisphingomonas. The sequence goes on from CAXTVK010000033.1 coordinate 14,436, forward strand.
CATCAGCGCGTAACCCGCATCGAGCGGATGGACGCCGTCGTCGGTAAGTCCCCGGCGCATCTGGCCGTCGCCGTCGACCAGCGCGTCGTAATAGTCGGCATATTGATAGCCCCGCGACTGGCAGAAACCTCGCAGCCAGGCATTGAGCGCGCGCAGTTCGGAGGGATGCCGCTCGGCGAGAACGGTCGCGGCCCCGGGTGGATAGCTGCTCACCGGCAGGATCGAGGCGAAGATCGGGCGGATGCCGTGTGCTTGCGCCATATCAGCCATCGCTTCGTAGTTTGCCTCGATAGCGTCCACACCGTCCTGCTGGATGACCCCCTGCACGTCGTTGACGCCGGCGAGGATCAGCACCGCCGCCGGATGCAGATCGACGACGTCCTGATGAAAGCGAAGCACCATCTGCGCGGTGACCTGACTGCCGATCCCGCGGTTGACGTACGGCTTGCCCGGAAACGCCAGACCCAGATTCCACCGGTCGGTTATCGAGTCGCCTAGGAACACGACCCGGTTGGTCCCCGGCGCGGGCGCGGCCAATGCCGCGTCGGCCTTCGCATAGATGTAGCGTTCGCCGAAATCCTGCATGAGGCTGGGGATCAGCTGCGATCGAAACGGGCCGAGCCAAGGCCCCCAGTCGCGCTCCGCCACCGTCCGGCGCGTCGGCGAACTCTGATACAGTTCGGGACCAGCGGCGATCGACGTGCCGGACCAAGCGATCAGCATCGATATGCCAACGGCCTTGAGAATTCTCATTCGTCCCCCGCGAGTGAGCGCCGGGCTGCGTCCTCGAAGGTCAAGGTGTCGATCGGCACGGGCCGAAACCCGCGCCGAGCATCATCCGGCCGAAGCCGATGAATTCCATAGGATCGACGGAAGCGTTCATGCGTCGCGCCGCCGTCACCGGCTCCGGTAGCGATCGAACCAGGCCAGGATCGCAGCATTCTCCGCAACGAGTTGCGACGGCCGTTCCGCCAGCCCGCCATGGCTCGCGCCGGGCACACGGATCAGCACCGTCGGGATCGATCGTAGCTGCAACGCGGCGTAGAACTGCTCGGCCTCGCCCGGCGGGGTGCGGTGATCGTCCTCGCCGACCATGATCGCGGTCGGCGTCTTGACGTTGCCGACGAGGCTGAGCGGGGAGCGGCGCCAATATTGCTGCGGATCTTCCCAGGGCATCTTGCCGAACCAATATTTGGCCATGCCGGTGAAGCCGTCGGTGGTGAGCACCTCGCTCGCCCAGTCGATCACCGGCTTCTGCGCCACCGCCGCCTTGAAGCGATCGGTGCGCCCGACGATCCAGGCGGTCAGCAGCCCGCCGCCCGATCCGCCCGTGACGAACAGATTGTTGGGATCGACCGATCCCTTGGCGATCGCCGCATCGACGACGCTCATCAGGTCGTCATAATCCTTGCTCGGATAATTATGATGAATCTGGTTGGCGAACGCCTCGCCGTAGGAGGTGGAGCCGCGCGGATTGGCATAGACGACGACGTAGCCGGCCGCCGCATAAAGCTGGTCTTCGGTCGACCACAGCGGGCCGTAGCTCGCGAACGGGCCACCGTGGATCTCGAGGATCAGCGGATATTTGTGGCTTGGATCGAAGCCGGGCGGCGTCACCATCCAGGCGTCGATCGGCAGGCCGTCCGCCGCGGACTTGATCGGCATCGCGGTCACCGCGCCGAGCGTCTTGCCCGCGAACAGATCGGCGTTGAGGTGCGTGAGGATCCTCGCATCGCCCTTGCGCGCGATCGCGACCTCGGGCGGCATCGCCGCGTTGCCGAGCGGGAACGCGACCGTACCGTCCCTCGCGACGCTGAAATCGCCACCCGAATAGGGCCGATCGAGCTCGCCGCCGGCAAGCCCTTCGGCGACCGTCGTCATCCGCCCGTCGAGCCCGATCCGCGCCACCTTGGTGACGCCGCGATCGGGATAGGTGAGATAGACGGAGCGGCCGTCCGCCGCCCATTGCGGGCTGCCGACGTCGCGATCGAAGCCAGTCGCGATCTCGCGCAGGCCGCTGCCGTCGGCGTTCATCACCGACACATGGCTGTTCTGGTAGCCGAGCAGCTTGTCCTCGAAGCCGACGAACGCGATCAGCCGGCCATCGGGCGAAGCCACCGGCTGCTGGTCGGGGCCTTCGCGCGTCGTCAGCTGCGTCAACGCGCCGCTGACGACATCGACGGTGAACACGTCGGAGTTGAGCGGATCGCGCTCCCAATCCTTGCCGTGGTTGCTCGCGAACAGCAGCCGGCGACCGTCGGCCGTCCACGAGACGCTGCCGCCATCGTCATATTTACCGAAGGTCAGCTGCCGTGGGGCGCCGCCATCGGCGGACACCGCGAACACATGGTTGAAGCCCGGGCGAAGATAACCCTCGCCGTCGGCGCGGTAGTTGATCTCGCCGATCACCTTGATCGGCTCCGCCCATTTCGCGCCCTCGGGCTTGACCGGGGACGTGCCGAGCGTCCCGGGCTCGCCCGGCGTGAACATGGTGAAGGCGATCTGACGTCCGTCGGGCGACCAGGCCATGTCGGACGGGCTTTCCGGAACGCCGGTGATCGCGGCGCTCGTGCCCGATGCCAGCCAGCGCACCCAGATCTGCGGCTTGTCCCCCGCCCCCTTCGCGACGAAGGCGAGGCGCGTGCCGTCGAGCGACCAACGCGGGCGGCTGCTGCCGACGACGCCGAGCGGCGCCTGCCGGCCGGTCGCGACGTCGATCAACCAGATCTCGCGGCGCGCGCCGTCGGTCATGATGTCGCCGGTCGATCGCGTATAGGCGATATGCTTGCCGTCCGGGCTGATCTGGACGTCGCCCGCCTGCGTCAGCGCGAACGCGTCCCTGGGCGCGAAGGTACGCGCCGGTGCATCGCCGATCGGGGCCGCGTGGACGATCGATGTGCCACCGAGCAACATCGCCAGAAAAAGCGCGGAACGCAGCATGATATCCCCTTTAGGCCGATGCAGGCATCAGGCTTAGCAGCCTGCCGGTCAAAAGGAAGCCGCCGCCCGACATCGTTAGACACCGTGCCGATCGCGGCGGGTCTTCGCACCGAGCGAAGGGGCAGATCGGCGCCACGAACGGGGTGTCCTGCGGTTCGAACCCGGCCTGCGCGGCGCCCTCGTCGACACGGGCCTTGCCGCACCACTCTGGAACGGAGCATCGCCGCGAACCGACGGCCTATGAGGCCGTCGTTTCTGTGCTAAACGCGTAGCATCGCCGCACAATTCTCTGTTGGAATCAAAATGATCGAAGCAATCCAGATCTCGTCCGGCAACCCCGGCCTCGATCTCATCCTGTCGGGCGGGCTGCCCGCCAACCGCCTCTATCTGCTCGAGGGCGCGCCGGGTGCGGGCAAGACCACGCTGGCGTTGCAGTTTCTTCGCGAAGGCGTGCGCAGGGGCGAGCGCGCGCTGTACGTCACGCTGTCGGAGACGCGCGAGGAACTGGCGGTGGTCGCGGCGTCGCACGGGTGGGACATCGACGAGTTCGATGTGTTCGAATTCGCCGCGGTATCGGATGTGTTCGGCGATGGCCGCGACCAGACGATCCTGCATCCGTGGGAGATGGAGCTCGGCGAGACGGTCCGGCTCATCCAGGACGAAGTCGAACGCGTGCAGCCCAAGCGCGTCGTGTTCGACAGTCTGTCGGAAATGCGCCTGCTTGCGCAGGATCCGCTGCGCTATCGGCGTCAGGTGCTCGGCCTGAAGCAGTATTTCGCGGGCCGCGACACGACGGTGATCCTGGTCGACGACAATACCGGATCGGAATCGGGCCGCGACGCGCACCTCCACAGCCTGGCGCACGGCGTGATCACGCTCGAGCGACTGACGTTGGATTTCGGCGCGGCGCGGCGGCGGCTCCAGGTCCAGAAGCTGCGCGGCGTCGATTTCGTCGCGGGCTATCACGATTTCACCATCCGCCGCGGCGGACTGGAAATCTATCCACGGCTGATCGCCGCCTCGCACAATTCGGAATTTACCGGCGAAGCGGTGCCCAGCGGCGTCCTCGAGCTGGACAGCCTGCTCGGCGGCGGTCCGCTGCGCGGCACGAGCACATTGGTGACGGGCCCCGCCGGCAGCGGCAAGACGACGATCGCGCTCCAGTATCTCGACGCCGCCTGCCGGCGCGGCGAAGCCTGCACGGTCTACGAGTTCGACGAACGGATCGGCACGCTGCTCACGCGCGCGAAGGCGTTCAACCTGGATCTGCAGAGCCATGTCGACGCGGGTTATCTCGTTATCGAGCAGATCGACCCGGCGGAGATCTCGCCGGGCGAATTCGCCGCGCGCGTGCGGCACCAGGTCGAGCATCGCAGCGTTCGGATGATCGTGATCGACAGTCTCAAAGGTTATCTGGCCTCGATGCCGCAGGAGCAGCAGCTGATCCTGCAGATGCACGAGCTGCTATCCTACCTCAGCCGCCAGGGGGTGGTGACATTCCTGGTCAATCCGCAGAACGGCCTCGTCGGCAATATGTCGACCAACCTCAACATCTCCTATGTCGCCGATGCCGTGCTGCTGCTTCGTTTCTTCGAGGCGGACGGGCGCATCCGCAAGGCGATCTCGGTGATCAAGAACCGCGGCGGCATGCACGAGGACGCGATCCGCGAACTCCGCATCGATCAGGGCGGCGTGCGGATCGGTGCACCGCTGTCCGCATTTCGCGGCGTACTGACCGGCACCCCGATCTATATGGGGGAGCAGTCGCCGCTCATGGAAGACCGCTTCGGTGGGGCATAGGACTGCCGTCGAAGGACATCGCGTCCTGATATCCGCGCCGTACGGGCGTGACGCGGAAAGCGTCGCTTCGCTGCTTGGCGACCAGGGTTACGATGTATCGGTCTGCGGTGGGCTTGCCGACGTGGCGGCGCAGATCGACGAGCATCTCGGCGTGATCCTCCTGACCGAAGAGGCGTTGATCCACGATCTGCCGCTGTTGAAGGATACGCTCGGCCGGCAGCCATCCTGGTCGGACGTCCCGTTCGTGTTGCTCGCGGCGCCGCGGACCGGACGGATGCCGCGCACCGAAGCGTCCCGCCTCCAATTGTTCGATCTCGCGACCAACAGCGTCGTGCTCGAACGCCCGCTGGGTCGCGCGTCGCTGGCCAGCGCGGTGGCGTCGGCCATGCGGTCGCGCCAGAAGCAGTTCGAGATGCGCGACCGCATGGCGGAGTTGCGCGACAGCGACGCCAAGTTCCAGGCGATCGCCAATTCGATCGATCAGATGGTCTGGACGACCCTACCCGACGGCTATCACGACTATTACAATCAACGCTGGTACGAATATACCGGAATGCCCGACGGCTCGACCGACGGAGCGGGCTGGAACGGGATGTTCCACGCCGACGATCAAGAGCGGGCCTGGTCGCGCTGGCGCCACTCGCTCGATAGCGGCGTGCCCTACGAAATCGAATATCGGCTGCGCCACCATTCGGGCGAATATCGATGGGTGCTGGGTCGCGCGCAGGCGCAACGCGGCGCCGACGGGGCGATCGTCCGCTGGTTCGGAACCTGTACCGAAATCCACGACCTGGTTGCCGCGCGCGAGGTGCTCGCCCGGTCGCGCGAGCAGCTCGAGCAGATGGTCGAGGCGCGGACCGCCGCGCTCGAGAACGAGATGGCCAATCGCGTGCTGGCCGAGGCGGCGCTTCGCCAGGCGCAGAAGATGGAAGCCGTCGGCCAGCTGACCGGCGGCATCGCACACGACTTCAACAACATGCTGACCGGCGTGATCGGCGGCCTCGATATCATGAAGCGTCGCATCGCGTCGGGCCGGCAGGACGATCTCGATCGCTTCATGGATGCGGCGTCGGCATCGGCGCAGCGCGCCGCCGCATTGACCGCGCGTCTTCTCGCCTTTTCGCGTCGCCAGTCGCTCGATGCCAAGGCGCTCGACGTCAATGCGTTGACCGCGTCGCTTGAGGAACTGCTTCGGCGCACGATACGCGAGAATATCGCGCTTCAGATCGTACAGGGGGCGAGCGTCGGCAATATCGTCGCCGATGCCAACCAGCTGGAAAATGCCATCCTCAACCTCGCGATCAACGCGCGCGACGCGATGCCCGACGGCGGGCAACTGACCGTCGAGACGTCGCTGGTCGAACTCGACGATAGCTATGTCGCCGCGACCCCCGACATCGCGCCGGGTCGCTATGTCGTGATCGCGGTTTCGGACACCGGCGTCGGGATGACGCCCGAGGTGCTCGAAAAGGTGTTCGAGCCTTTCTACACGACGAAGCCGATCGGCCAGGGAACCGGCCTGGGCCTGTCGATGATCTACGGCTTCGCGCGGCAATCTGGCGGTCAGGTCCGCATCCATAGCCGCCCGGGCGAGGGAACGTCGGTAAAGCTGTATCTGCCGGCGACCGAAGACGATGCGCCGGCCGACGAAAGCCCCGTCGAAGCGACACGCGAAGGCCGCGGCCAGACCGTCCTCGTGGTGGAGGACGACGAGTCGGTCCGTCTGCTGGTCCGCGAACTGCTGACCGAACTGCACTACCGGGTCGTCGAGGCGAGGGATGCGGATTCGGCGCTGCCGATCCTCGCCTCCGAGATCGACATCCGGTTGATGGTCTCGGATGTCGGCCTGCCCGGCATGAACGGTCGCCAACTCGCGGAGGCCGCGCGGCAGCACAGGCCCGAACTGCCGATCCTGTTCGTGACCGGCTACGCCGAGAATGCGGCGATCAGGGCGGGCTTTCTCGGCACGAACATGGCGATGATCACCAAGCCGTTCGCGCTGGACACGCTCGCCGCCAAGGTCGACGAGATGATCGCCTGATCGCGCGCCGCGTGCGCCACGGCTGCGCTACGGGATCAGGCGATCGGCGCGAAGCTGCTCGAACAGATCGATGAAGGCGTCGTCGGTCGGCTGATAGGCTGTGAAGCCGAGCCGCCGGCTCTTGGACATATCGGTCACCACCTCGATCGGGCGCCCGAGATCGGCGTCGGTGTGCCACGGCGAGGCCAGGCGACCGAGATCGGGCTCGGCCAGCCCCTCGCGCTCGGCGATCCGTCGCCAGATTTCGGAATCGCCCCCCATCCGCTGCTCGAGCGGACGAACGATCCCGTCGAAGGGCGCCGCCGCGATCCCGTGCCAGTCGGCGATCCGGCCCCACATCCAGCTCCAGCGGAAGACGTCGCCGTCGACGACGTTGAAGTCCTCGTTCGACGCCGCCGGCGTCGTCGCCGCCCACAATAGATGCCGCGCGAGCTGGCGCGCGTCGGTCATGTCGGTCAGCCCGTTCCACTGCGCCGCCGAGCCCGGGAAGGTAAACGGCCGCCCCGTTTCGCGGCAGATCGTCGCATAGGCGGCGAGCGTCGTGCCCATGTTCATCGCGTTGCCGACCGCCTTGCCGATCACGGTGTGCGGCCGATGCACGCTCCAGGTGAAGCCATCGCGCGCTGCTGCGGCAAACAGCTCGTCCTCCTGCGCGTAGTAGAAATTCTCGACGTCGAGCCGGCCCTGCTCCTCGCGGAACGGCGTCTGCGGCAGCGCGCCTTTGCCGTAGGATTCGAAGGGCCCGAGATAATGTTTGAGCCCGGTCACCAGCGCGACGTGACGCGGTCCGGTCGGCTTGGGCAGCCCGTCGAGCAGGTTGCGGACCATCGCGCCGTTGACGCGGATATTCTCCGCCTCGCTGTCCTGGCGCAGCCACGTCGTGACGAACACCGCATCGGGCCGGACGCCTGCCAACGCGTCCGCCGTCGCCGCCGCGTCCAGCAGGTCGACCGCGACGGGCTGGACCCCGTCCTGCTCGACCGGACGCCGCGCGAGACCGTGCACCGCCCAGCCCTGCTCGACGAGCAGCGCCGCCGTCGCGCTGCCGACAATCCCGCTCGCGCCCACCACCAATGCCGTTCGTGCCATGATCACCCTTCTAGACGCCGCTCGGCATGCAGCTAGGGATTGGGCGGCCGCACTTCCAGACGCGAGACGCGGAGCGCGCCGAATGTGATAGGCTGCAGCGATGACCACGCTCCACCCGATCGCTGATCTCGACACGCACGAGGTGACCAACCAGCCGCCGCCGTTCGAGGATGTCGACCTGTTCGCCACCGACCGCGCGCTGGCCGATGCGGTCGCAAGGGCGGGAGGCGCCGCGCACGCCGTGCGACTTGACGATATCGGCCGGCTTGCCGGCTCGGCCGAGGTGATCGACTGGAGCGTCGAGGCCAACCGAAATCCGCCCGTTCTGGAGACGCACGACCGGTGGGGGCGCCGGATCGACGAGGTGCGGTTCCATCCCGCCTATCACCAGCTCATGGCGCTGGGGCTGGATGCGGGCTTCGCGAGCGTCGCGTGGAACGGCACGCCGGCCGGCCATGTCGCGCACGCCGCGACGCTGTTCCTCACCGGCCAGCCCGATGCAGGCACCAGTTGCCCGATGACGATGACCTATGCCGCGGTGCCGGCGCTCTCGGTCGAGGCTGCAGTACGCGACGAATGGGTGCCGCGCATTCTGGCAGGGCGCTACGATCCGGCGGTGCGGCCCGCGAGCGAGAAGGCGGGCGTCACGATCGGCATGGCGATGACCGAGAAGCAGGGCGGCTCGGACGTCCGCGCCAATGCGACGACCGCCGAACCGATCGCGGGCGAGGCGGGCTGGTATCGGCTGACCGGCCACAAATGGTTCTGCTCGGCGCCGATGTGCGACGCCTTCCTGACGCTCGCCTACGCGCCGAGCGGCCTGACTTGCTTCCTGCTGCCGCGCTGGCTGCCCGACGGGACGCGCAATGCCGGTTTCCGGGTGATGCGGCTCAAGGACAAGCTCGGCGACCGTTCCAATGCCTCCTCCGAGGTCGAATATCATGGCGCATCGGCGCAGCGGATCGGCGAGGAGGGGCGCGGCGTCGCGACGATCATCCGCATGGTCCAGCATACCCGGCTCGATTGCGTCGTGGGCTCCGCCGGCCAGATGCGCGCCGCGCTCGCGCAGGCGCTGTGGCATACGGCGCACCGCTCGGCGTTTCAGAAGCGGCTGGTCGATCAGCCCGCGATGACGGCCGTGCTCGCCGATCTCGCGGTCGAAAGCGAGGCGGCGACCGCGCTGTCGATGCGGATGGCGCAGGCGTTCGACGAGAAGGATACGCTGTCGCGCCTGCTCACCCCGATCGCCAAATATTGGGTGTGCAAGCGCGCGCCGGGGCTCGTCGCCGAAGCGATGGAGTGCCACGGCGGCGCGGGCTATATCGAGGCGGGGCCGATGCCGCGGCTGTTCCGCCAGTCGCCGCTCAACGCGATCTGGGAGGGATCGGGCAACGTCATCGCGCTCGACCTGCTGCGCGCGATCGGACGCGAACCCGACGGCGTCGCGGCGCTGCGCGGCTTTCTCGATGCGGCGCGCGGGCAGGACCGTCGCTACGACGCCTGGCTCGACGCGATCGACTTTTCGGCGGGCGAAGCGGGCGCACGGCTGCTCGTCGAGCGGCTTGCCCTAGCGGCGCAGGCGGCGGTGCTGCTCGCCTGGGACAATTCGCTCGCGGAAGCCTTCTGCACGCTCCGCCTGACGCCGCGCGGATCGGCCTATGGCGCGTTCGACGGCACCGTCGACGTTCGCGCGATCGTCGCGCGCGCGATGCCCGTCGACGGCGTCGCTTGACGCTGGTCGCAGGAGCGCCCACATGACCGCCATTGGCACTCGGCATATCCGAGTGCCAGATCGCATCCTGGCAGCGCTGGCGCCCTCATGTGAAAGCGACGCCGTCGTCGCGACCCAGTGACAGGACGCATTCCTATGGCATTCCGCCCCCTCCACGACCGCGTGCTCATCCGCCGCATCGAAGCCGCCGAGAAGACCGCCGGCGGGATCATCATCCCCGACACCGCCAAGGAAAAGCCGCAGGAAGGCGAAGTCGTCTCCGCAGGCACCGGCGCAC
>CAXTVK010000034.1:0-23890 GCA_964247655.1 uncultured Sphingomonadaceae bacterium
TGTGGAGGATCGTCGTCCACTGGTCGCGATCGATCGCGCCGCCGACCTTCTCGCCTTCGGGCAGCAGCAGATGATATTTGACGTCGATCAGCCGCGCGGTGTTGTCCGCGCGCTCGATCGCCGAGCCCAATCGCACGAAAAAGCTCGCCTCGTTGCGCAGCATGCGGTGCAGCGCGCCCTCGAACCCGCGCGCCTCCGCCTTGAGCTTGTCGACCATCGCGAGCGCCGCCGCGGTGCCCCCCGACGCCTTGCAGTCGCGCACGCCGAGCCACGCGCGGTTGATCGCCTCCCACGCCTCGCGGGTCAGCGCGGTGCGCACCGACTTGGCGTTGCTGCGCGCCGAATCGAGGCAGGAGCGGATCGAATTGCCGTTCTCCAGCGCCAGCGCCAGATAGCGCGTCACCGCCTCGGGCGTGACGGGTTCGCCGGTGAACCAGAAGCCCTCCTCGGCGGTGGAGACCGCGAGCGCGCTCTCCCAAGCGCCCTCGCCCGCCGGCCGCGCCGAGAGCAGGTCGAGCCGCATCGTGGCCTCGATCAGCCGCGCGGTGAATTCGGCGCGCTCGATATAGCGGCCGAGCCAGTAGAGCGAGGCGGCGGTGCGCGACAGCATCAGTCGGCCCCGCTGCGCATCGAGGGCGTGGTGTTGGCGCGGCGGCGCGGACGGTCTGCAAGGATCAGGCTGTCCTTGGTGCCGCCGCCCTGGCTCGAATTGACCACCAGCGAGCCTTCGCGCAGCGCGACGCGGGTGAGGCCGCCCGGCACGATCTTCACGCCGTTCGCGCCCGACAGGCAGAAGGGTCGGAAATCGACGTGGCGCGGCGCGACGCCCTTCTCGACCAGCGTTGGCACGGTGGAGAGCGCGAGCGTCGGCTGCGCGATATAGCGATGCGGCTCGGCGACGAGTGCTGCGCGGAATTTCTCGACCTCGGCCTTAGAGGCGGTGGGCCCGACGAGCATGCCGTAGCCGCCCGATCCGTCGACCAGCTTGACGACGAGCTTCTCCAGATTGTCGAGCGTATATTGCAGCGCGGAGGCCTCGCGACAGCGGAAGGTCTCGACATTGGGCAGCTTGGCGTCGCTGCCGGTATAATAGCGGACGATCTCGGGCATGTAGCTGTAGATCGCCTTGTCGTCGGCGATGCCGGTGCCCGGCGCGTTGGTGAGCGTGACGTTGCCCGCCAGATACGCCGCCATGATCCCGGGCACGCCAAGCATCGAATCGCGCTTGAACACCAAGGGATCGAGATAATCGTCGTCGAGCCGGCGGTAGATCACGTCCACCCTGACCCGGCCATCGATCGTGCGCATCCAGACGATGTCGTCGTCGACCTCCAGATCCGCCGCCTCGACCAGTTCGATCCCCATCGCGTCGGCGAGGAAGCTGTGCTCGTAGAAGGCCGAGTTGAAATGGCCGGGGGTAAGCAGCACGCAGACCGGCTCTTGGCCCCGCCCATGCGGTGCCACCGAGCGCAATGTCTGGAGCAGCAGGTCGGTATAGTCGTCGACGGGCTCGACCGCGAACATCTCGAATATCTCGGGGCACAGCCGGATCATCGCCTCGCGATTTTCGAGCATGTAGGAGACGCCCGAAGGGGTGCGCGCATTGTCCTCGAGCACGAAGAAGTCGGTCGGCCCGGTGCGGACCATGTCGATACCGCAGATATGCGCGTAGACGTCGTGCGGCGGGCGGACGCCGGCGACCTGCGGACGGAATTGCGCGTTGGTCAGCACCAATTCGGCGGGGATGATGCCATCCGCCAGGATCTTGCGCGGGCCGTAGACGTCGGCGAGGAAGGCGTTGATCGCCTCGCAGCGTTGTTCGAGCCCCGCCTTGAGCCCACTCCATTCGGAGGCGGAGAAGATGCGCGGCACGATGTCGAACGGGATGATGCGCTCGGCGGCCTCGTCCTCGCCGTAGACCGCGAAGGTAATGCCGAGCTGGCGGAACGCGACTTCGGCGGCCTGCTGGCGGCGATCGAGTTCGTTGGCCGGCGTGTCCGAGATCCAGCGCGCGAGCGCTTCGAAGCCGTCGCGCGGCGTGTCCGCGCCGCCCTGCCCCCATACCTCGTCGAACGCCTTACCCTGCATCAGTCTCCGATCCGACGTCGCTACCGAAGCACAGACTGACGAGCTTTTTTGCGGCGCACAAGAGGCAAGCGTCAGTTATCAGGCGATCGGGCGTTCCTTCGACGGCAACGGCGCGCGCTCGGCGGGCATCGGCTTGGGCTCGGGCGGATCGAAGCGCTGCCAGCCCGCCGCGGTCAGCTTCTCGACCGGGCGGAAGCGCGTCTTGTACTGCATCCGCGCCGAGCCATCGACCCAATAGCCCAGATAGACATAGGCAAGCTTGGACGCGGCGGACCGGCGGATATGATCGAGGATCACATAGGTGCCGAGGCCTTCGCGCTCGGGGTGATCCGGATCGAAGAAGCTGTAGATCATCGACAGTCCGTCGCCCTGCTGATCGGTCAGGCAGGCGGCGACGAGCTTGCCGGGGCGGCCGTTCACCGAAGGCTCGCGATATTCGATGACGAAGCTCTTGACCGGCGTCTGCTCGACCATGTCGGCGAAATCGAACTCGTCCATGTCCGCCATGCCGCCGCCGGGGTGGCGTGCCGCCAGATAGCGGCGCAGCAGCTGGAACTGCTCCTCGGTGGTCCACGGCTTGCACGCGCTGACCTCGAGATCGGCGTGGCGACGCATCAGCTTGCGTTGCGTGGCGTTCGCCTTGAACTGATCGGCGACGACGCGGATCGAGACGCACGCCGAGCAATTCTGGCAGCTCGGCCGATACGCGACCGACTGCGACCGGCGGAAACCGATCCGCCCGAGCGCATCGTTCAGCTCGCCGGCATGCGGGCCCGACAGCTCGGTAAACACCTTGCGCTCGGTCTTGCCCGGCAGATAGGGGCACGGGCTTGGCGTGGTCACGAAGAATCGCGGAAAACGGAAGGGTGCAGTCACCGGTATTGCCGTCCTCTCGCGCCCGAATATGGTTGCCAACTTCTTTATGGTGCAAGAGTTGCGCGGGCGAAAGAGGAGGAAGTGTTAAAACAACCTTAACGACCCATTTCGCGACGGGTCGTTGCGCGTGGGCGTGGCGGGGCTGTGGATAAGTGGGGGCGGACCGCGTCGCTACCCACCTCCGTTCGTCCTGAGTAGCCATTGAGCTTGTCGAAATGGCGGATCGAAGGACTGTGGCCTGACGGAGCCCTCCTTCGATACGGGCCTTCGACTGCGCTCAGTCCCTACTCAGGACGAACGGTGTAAGGAAACTTCACGCCAATTCCACCCGGCTCGCCTCATACCCCGCCGCGTCGAGCGCCGCCATCAGCCGGTCGAGATGCGCCGCGTCGCGCGTTTCGCATTCGATGTCGGTGATCAGCCCCTTGGCGGGCAGCGTGGTGAAGACGCGCTGGTGATATATCTCGATGATGTTGACGTTCTGCTCGTCGAACACGCGCGCCACGTTGAACAGCGCGCCGGGGCGATCCTGCAGACGGATGCGCAGCCGCGCAAGGCGTCCGGAGCGCGCCAGATCGCGCAGCAGCACGTTGGCGAGCAGACGCGTGTCGATATTTCCGCCGCACAGGATCACGCCAACATTGCGCCCCGCAAAGCGCTGCGGATGCGCGAGCAGGGCTGCGAGCCCCGCAGCGCCGGCACCTTCCACGACGGTCTTCTCGATCTGCAGCAGCAGCGCGACAGACTTCTCCAGATCGCGCTCCGAGACGAGCACGATATCCTCGATCAGCGCGCGCACCAGCTCGCGCGTGATCTTGCCGGGATGCTTGACCGCAATGCCCTCGGCGAGCGTGTCGCCCTCGCACGGCAGCTCGACGCCGTTCAAGAACCCGTACATCGAGGGATAGAGCTCGGCCTGCACGCCGACCACGTCGATATCGGGGCGCAGGCCGCGCGCCGCGGTGGCGCAGCCGGAGATCAGCCCGCCCCCGCCGATCGGGATCGCCAGCGTGTCGATCTCCGGCGCGTCCTCGAGCAGTTCGAGCGCGACCGTCCCCTGCCCCGCGATGATCGCGGGATCGTCGAACGGATGGACGAAGACCAGCCCGCGCGTCGCCGCGATCTCGAGCGCGTGCGCCTGCGCGTCGTCGAAACGCTCGCCGATGAGGATCACCTCGGCGCCGTGGCCTTCGGTCTGCTGCACCTTCACGGTCGGCGTCGGGATCGGCATCACGATCGTCACGGGAATGCCCAGCCGCGCGCCGTGATAGGCGAGCCCCTGCGCGTGATTGCCCGCCGACGCTGCGATCACGCCGCGCGCCTGCTCGTCGGGGGTGAGTTGCAGCAGCTTGTTGAGCGCGCCGCGCTCCTTGTAGGCGGCGGTGAACTGGTGGTTCTCGAACTTGAGCCAGACGTTCGCGCCGGTCAGCTTCGACAGCGTGATCGAGTGCAGCGTCGGCGTACGCACGATACTCGGCGCGATCCGCCGGTGCGCGGTGCGGATATCGTCGAGTGTGACGACGGGGCGATCCTGCGGGCTGCGGGCGATTGTTTCGAGGGCGGTCATAGTGGCGCGGACCTAGACCATCTGGCGGCGGCAAGAAAGGTGGGTTATGGCCGCGGCACATGGCGAAACTCGCATATCTCGGGCTCGGCACGATGGGCGCGCCGATGGCCCGCCACCTCGCGGCCGCCGGCCACGATCTCACCGTCTACAATCGAAGCGCCCCCAAGGCCGAGGCGTGGGTCGCGGCGCACGGCGGGCGGCTGGCGGCTAGCGCGGCGGAGGCGGCCGAGGGCGCGGACGCGGTGTTCTCGAGCGTCGGCACCGACGACGATCTCGCCGACGCGACGCTCGGCGCGCGCGGCGCGTTCCGCACGATGAAGCCCGGCAGCCTGTTCGTCGATCACTCGACCGTCTCGGCGCGGATCGCGCGCCAGCTCGGCGTCGAGGGCAAGGATCGCGGCTTGCGCGTACTCGACGCGCCCGTCACCGGCGCGCAGGTCGGCGCCGAGGCGGGGCGGCTGTCGCTGATGTGCGGTGGGCCCAAGGTCGCGTTCGACATGGCCGAGCCGTTGATGCAGGCCTATGCGCTGCGCATCGTCCATATCGGCGGATCGGGCACCGGGCAGACCGCCAAGATGGTCAACCAGATCGCGCTCGCCGCGACCGCGCAGGGCATCGCCGAGGCGCTGCGCTTCGCGCAGAATGCCGGGCTCGATCTGGGTCGCACCTTCGAGGTGATCCAGGGCGGCGCCGCGGGAAGCTGGCAGTTCAGCAACCGCTGGGCCTCGATGGCGGAGGACCGCTTCGACTTCGGCTTCGCGGTCGACTGGATGCGCAAGGATTTAGGCCTCGCGATCGACGAGGCTCGCGCCAACGGCGCCGCACTGCCGACGATCGCGCTGATCGACCAGTATTTCGCCGACGTGCAGGCGATGGGCGGCGGCCGGCAGGATACGTCGGCGCTGGTGCGGCGTTTGCCGAAACGATGACATCGGGCGTGACGGCGACGGTAAGCGCGGCAGCGCCCCCGCGAAAGCGGGGGTCCAGAGCTGCAAACGCCACGCGTGAAACCCTGGGCTCCCGCCTTCGCGGGAGAACGGTTGGCTTTGATGTCCGCGCAACCCCCTCCCCGTTCGTACTGAGCGAAGTCGAAGTACGGATTTCACGCGTTGCGCCTGCAACACGTCCTTCGACTTCGCGCAGGACGAACGGATGAAAAGAATGCGCCTCGCCCCCCTCACCCTGATCGCGCTCGCGCTGATCGCTTCCCCCGCCGCCGCGAAGAAGCCGCCGAAATACGCCGCGGCGCCCCCCACCGAGGGCGGGTTGCTCGACGACGTCAACGGCTACACGATCGACAGGGACGGTCAGGTCACGCACTTCAACGGTCTGCTGATCGGCAAGGACGGCAAGGTCGCGAAGCTGCTGCAGGCGAGCGACAAGCGGCCCGAGTGGCTCGACTTCAAGCTCGACGGCCATGGCCGCACGCTGCTGCCCGGGCTGATCGACGCGCACGGCCACATCATGGACCTGGGCTTCGCGCTCACGCATGTCGATCTGAGCGCCACGACCAGCCTTGCCGACGCGCAGACCAAGATCGCCAACTACGCGCAGAGTCACCCCAATCCGGCGTGGGTGGAGGGCTTCGGCTGGAACCAGGAGAGCTGGCATCTCGGCCGCTTCCCGACCGCCGCCGACATCGATCTTGCGGTCCGCGACCGGCCGGTCGTGCTCGACCGCGTCGATGGCCATGCGCTCGTCGCAAATTCGGCGGCGATGGCGGCGGCGGGCATCTCGGCCTCCACCAAGGACGTTCCCGGCGGCCATATCGAGCGCGACGCGCATGGCAAGCCTACCGGCGTGTTCGTCGATGCCGCGCGCGCGCTGATCCGTCGTCTCGTGCCGCAGCCCGCCCCGCTCGATCGCGACGACGCGTTCCGCAAGGCGCAGGAGGCGCTGCTCTCCTTCGGCATCACCGCGACCTGCGACATGGATACCAAGGCCGACGACTGGAACGTGTGGCGCCGCGCGGGCGATGCCGGGCGGCTGCGCGTGCGGATCGTCAGCTACGGCGACGGCGTCGATACCGCGCTGTCGATCGCGGGCACCGGGCCGACGCCGTGGCTCTACGACAGCCATCTGCGCATGGTCGGCGTCAAGCTGTTCGCCGACGGTGCGCTCGGCTCGCGCGGCGCGTGGCTCAAGCAGCCCTATGCCGACATGCCGTCGACGCGCGGCACCTCGCTGCTCGACGATACGCGCCTGAAAAACCTGATGAGCCGGGCGGCGATGGATAATTTCCAGGTCGCGGTCCACGCGATCGGCGATGCAGCCAACGCGCAGGTGCTCGATGCGATCGACGAGCTTTCCGACACCTACAAGGGCGACCGGCGCTGGCGGATCGAGCATGCGCAGATCGTCTCGCCCGCCGATCTGCCGCGCTTCGCGCAGCACGGCATCGTCGCCTCAATGCAGCCGACGCACGAGACCAGCGACTGGCGGATGGCCGAGGCGCGGCTCGGCGACGATCGCCTGAAGGGTGCCTATGCGTGGAACACGATGCTCGCCGAGCATGTCCCGCTCGCCTTCGGATCGGACTATCCGGTCGAAAGCCCCAACCCCTTCCCCGGCCTCGCCGCCGCGGTTTCCCGCGAGGACGCGCACGGCGAGCCTGCGGGCGGCTGGCATCCGGAGGAGCGGATCACGATGCCGCAGGCGCTCGCGGCCTTCACGACGGGGGCGGCCTATGCGGCGGGGGCGGAGGATCGACTTGGTTCGCTGGAGCCGGGCAAACTCGCCGACTTCGTACTCGTCGATCGCGATCCGCTGACGACCGTCGACCCGCAGGCGATCCGCGCGATCCAGGTGCAGGAGACGTGGGTCGGCGGGCAACGGGTGTGGGTGCGGAAATGATCCTTCCCGTCATCCCGAACTTGGTTCGGGATCCAGACGCGCGGCGTCTGGCCGTCAAACGCTGCGCGTCTGGATCCTGACCTTCGTCAGGATGACGAAGAAGACCTCGCCAGCCCCGCCAACATCCCCGGCGTCAATATCTGCGGCAAGGTCTGCGCCTCCTTGCCCGGAGCGTACCAGAGATAGAGCGGCACGCCCGATCGCCCATGCGCATCCAGAAACTTGCCGATCGCGGCATCGCCGTCGGTCCAGTCGCCGACCATCGTCGTGACACCCGCCTTGGCGAACGCCGCCTGCGTCTCGGCCCGCTCGATCGCGACCTTCTCGTTTACCTTGCACGACAGGCACCAGTCCGCGGTGAAGTAGAGGAAGACCGGCTTGTTCGCCGCGCGCAATGCGGCGAGCCTGGCCGCATCGAACGGCACCGAGGCGCCCGCCTGCGCCACCTTTGCCGCCGCGTCGTGCTTGGGCAGCAACGTCGCACCAGCCGCGATCGCCAGCAACACCGCGATCGCCGCCGGCGCCCAGGCGAGCGACTTGAAACCACGCTGCCGCCGCCCCGTCCACCACAGCCCTAAGGCGAGCAGCATCGCCGCCGCCAGCGCGAGCACGACGCCGTCCGCCGTCGTCTGGTTGCCGAGCACCCAGCACAAGCCGAGCGCGGTCAGGAACATCGGCACGGCAAGGATGTGCCGCATCGTCTCCATCCACGCGCCGGGTTTGGGCAGCGCGCGCCGCAATGCGGGCACGTAGCCGAGCAGCAGGAACGGGATCGCGAGGCCAAGCCCCAGCCCCGCGAACACCAGCAGCGCCGCCGCCACCGGCAGCACCAGCGCCGCACCCAGCGCCGCCGCCATGAACGGTCCGGTGCACGGCGTCGCGACGAAAGCGGCGAGCGCGCCCGTCCAGAACGCGCCGGCTGTGCCGCGCTTGGCGGCAAGCCCCGACCCCGCGGTCACCGCGCCGAGTTCGAACAGGCCGGCGAGATTGAAGCCGATCGCGGCGGTCAGCAGCACGAGCAGGAAGATGATGCCGGGATCCTGCAGCTGGAACGCCCAGCCGATCTGCTTGCCGCCAGCGCGCGCCGCGAGGATCAGGCCGCCGAGCGCCACGCAGACGACGATCACGCCCGCCGCATAGGCCAGCGCCTCGCGTCGCACCGCGCGCTCGTCGCCGCCGCCCTTGGCGAGGCTGAGCGCCTTGAGGCTCAGAATCGGGAACACGCACGGCATGATGTTGAGGATCAACCCGCCGAGCACCGCGCCGGCAAACGCGATCAGCGTAAGGACGAGCGCGCCGTGCTTGGCCGGCGTCGCGGAGGCATCGCCGATCGCCGTGCCCGCAGCAGGGACTGCGCCGGGCGTGGCCATGAACGACAGCCCGGTGCCGTCACCCAGTGCGAGCACGCCGTCGAAGCGCTTGGGCGCGGCCTGCCCCGCCGCGGTCTCGATCACCAGCGTGTCGCCGTCGCGCGTGAAGGATTGCGGCGCGGCATAGGCCAGCGCGCCGTCGGTCACCGCGAACAGATGCGGCTGGCCGAGCGCTACCGACGCGGGCAGCGGCACCGCAAGCCGGAACTTGCCGCCCACCGTCTCGAAGCGGACCGGCGAGCCGAGCGGACGCGGCTGCATCTTGCGCCACGCATCGAATTTCGCCGCCGACGCCGGATCGGCGACACCGTCGCCGACGGTCAGCGTCGTCGAGACAGTCGCGGTCTCGGGAACGCAGATACTCGTCGTGCAGACCAGATAGTCGAGCTTTGCCGAGACGGGCAGCTTGGTGCCCTTGGCCAGACCCGCGGGAACGTCGAACGGGACGAGCAGGGCATAGGGCTTTTCGTAGACATGGTTCATCAGCCCCGCGATCACGAGCGTCGTCGGCACCGGATAGGCGGGATCGCCGGCCTTTGCGCTCTTGGGCAGCGTCCAGTCGATCTTCATCGGGAAGCCGCTGTCGCCGGGCGTCTGCCAATATCCGTGCCAGCCCGGCTGAGGCGCCATCGCGATCGCGATCGTCGTACGCGCGCCGGCGGCCGGAATCAGGCTCTCGGGCACCAGCGAGGTCGCAATATGCGGGCCGTTGCCGCCGGGGATCGCCTGCGCCAAGGCCGGCGCGGCGATGCCGAGCAGCGCCGCGATCATCGTCAGGAAATATCGCATTGCCACCTTTGCCATCTCGTCGTCACCCTCGCCATTCGCCAGCGAGGGCGCGCGCGTTACCGGCTGCGATATAACGACGCGCACGCGAGATGACAGCGGCTCTCCGACGCACGCCATCACCCCGGGCCCCGACCCGGGGTCCCGCTTCTGCCTTACGATGTAGAAGAAGAAGCGGGATCCCGGATCGAGTCCGGGATGACGGTGGCGGCGCTCAGCGCGTCTCGAACGGGGTGATGCCGTGGCCGATCGTGTTGCCGCTGATCTTGAGCGGCTCGTGGCTGAAATCGATCACGAACGCGGTGTGATAGTCGGCACCCGGGGCCATCGTCGCGGTGTTGCCGGTGATCGTAAGCCCCGCCGACGGATTGTCGCGCTGCTCGGCGGCGACGATGATGAAGCCCGAATGATTTTCCTTGTCGGGACCGTTGAGCATCACGTTGCGCGCGATCAGCCCGGTCGCGCCCGAGCAGAGATCGATGATGTAGTTGCTCGCATGGCCCTGCGAATCGTCGAAGCTGTTGTCGGTGATCGAGACGATCGGCGCGCGGGCCTTGAGGTAGTGGCCGCCGCGCCCGCGATCGAAGCGCGAGCGGGTGACGAACAGCTTCCCATAATGGCCGATGTAGAGCCCGTGCGCGCAGCCCGAGGCGACCGCGCAGCTGCCCAGCCCCGAGAAGGTCGAACGATCGACGCGGATCGTGCCCTGCGGATCGTCGGCGGAGAGGATGCCCTCCTCCGAATTGCGGAAGGTCGCGTTCATCACGGTGAGGTTGCCATGCTCGATGCGGATGCCGGCGCCGTTGCCGTCGGGGACGCGGTCGTTCTGGAAGGTGAGGCCGTCGACCATCGCGTCGCTGCCGCGCAGCACCAAAGTTGCCTTGCCCTCGCAGATGCCGCCGTCGAACACCGCGGTGCCCGATGTCTGCGCGCGGAACGCGACGCGGCCCGAGCCGACGACCGCGCAATCCTTGTAGGTGCCGGGCGCGACGATGATCGTCGCGTCGCCGCCGTTCACCGACTTCACCGCATCGTCGAGCCGATAGAAGGTCTTGCCCGATTCCTGCACGGTGAAGGGTTGCGCGCCCTGAGCCTGCGCAGTGGTGGCAAAGCCCAGCAGGGCGAGCGGAAACAGCAGCGACTTCATGGCGAAAAACTCCGATCGGGCGTGACGGTGCTGCCACGCCCGATCGGTGGGCTCAATCCCTTGCGATCGCGACCTTAGTCCAGATTGGGACGCAGCCAGCGTTCGGCGGTGTCGAGATCGACGTCGCGGCGCGCGGCATAATCCTCGAGCTGGTCGCGGCCGACGCGCGCGACACCGAAATACTGGCTGTCGGCATGGCCGAAATAGAAGCCCGAGACGGCCGCGGTGGGCAGCATCGCATAGCTGTCGGTGAGCGTGATGCCGGTGGCGTCGGTGGCGCCCAGCAGCTCGAACAGCGTCGGCTTGAGGCTGTGATCGGGGCACGCCGGATAGCCGGGCGCGGGGCGGATGCCGCGATACTGCTCGCGGACCAGCGCCTCGTTGGTGAGCTGCTCGCCCGGCGCATAGCCCCACAGGTCCGCGCGGACATGCGCGTGAAGCCGCTCGGCAAAGGCCTCGGCGAGACGATCGGCGAGCGCCTTGAGCATGATGTCCGAATAGTCGTCGTAGTTCGCCCTGAACGCAGCGCTGCGCGCGTCGATGCCGTGGCCCGCGGTCACCGCGAAGCCGCCGATCCAGTCGCCCTCGGGCATTATAAAATCGGCGAGGCACATATTGGGGCGGCCTTCGCGCTTCTTGATCTGCTGCCGCAGCATGGGGAGGCGGACTTCTGCAAGCCCCTCCCCTTCAGGGGCGGGGTTGGGGTGGGGCGTGTCAGCAGACGCAGCGCCCGATAGAGAGGCCCCACCCCCGGCCCCTCCCCTAAAGGGGAGGGGTGAAGAAACGACCACGTCGTCCCCCTCGCGCCGGCACGGCCACAGCCCGACGACGCCACTGGCCTTAAGCCATTTCTCGCCGATCACCTTGTCGAGCATCGCTTGCGCATCCGCCCACAGCGACCGCGCGCTTTCGCCGACCACCTCGTCGTCGAGGATCGCGGGATAATTGCCCGCCAGCTCCCAAGCGCGGAAGAAGGGCGTCCAGTCGATATAGTCGCGCAGATCGGCGAGGTCCCAATCCTCGAAGACGTGGACGCCGGGCTTGGCCGCCGCGGGCGCCTTGCCGTCGGGCGCCGCGACGAACGCGTTGGCGCGCGCGTCGGCCAGCGTCGCGAGTTCGTTCTGCCCCTTGTTGGCGCGCGCGACGCGGACCGCTTCATATTCAGCGGCGGTCTTCTCGACGAACGGGTCGCGCTGCGTATCGCTCATCAGCGTCGAGGCGACGCCGACCGCGCGGCTCGCGTCGAGCACATGCACCACCGGCCCGGTGTAGGCCGGCGAGATGCGGATCGCGGTGTGGACCTTGGAGGTGGTCGCCCCGCCGATAAGCAGCGGCATCGTCATCCCCGCGCGCTGCATCTCGGCCGCGACCGTCACCATCTCGTCGAGCGACGGCGTGATCAGGCCCGAGAGACCGATCATGTCGGCATCGTTCTCGTTGGCGGCCTCGAGGATCTTGGTCCACGACACCATCACGCCCAGATCGATGATGTCGTAGCCGTTGCACGCCAGCACGACGCCGACGATGTTCTTGCCGATGTCGTGGACGTCGCCCTTGACGGTCGCCATCACGATCCGGCCCTTGGGGCGCGCGCCGACTTCCTTGGCGGCCTCGATGAACGGCAGCAGATGCGCCACCGCCTTCTTCATCACGCGCGCCGACTTGACCACCTGCGGCAGGAACATCTTGCCGCTACCGAACAGGTCGCCGACGACGTTCATGCCGTCCATCAGCGGCCCTTCGATCACCTCGATCGGGCGCGGGAAGAGCTGGCGCGCCTCCTCGGTGTCCTCGACCACGAACGCGTCGAGCCCCTTGACGAGCGCATGCTCCAATCGCTTGGCGACCGGCCAGCCGCGCCATTCCTCAGCGGCCTTCTCGGCGACCGCGTCGGTGCCGCGATATTTTTCGGCGAGCACGATCAACCGGTCGGTCGACCCCGGATCGCGGTTGAGGATGACGTCCTCGCACGCCTCGCGCAGTTCGAGGTCGATCTGGTCGTAGACGTCGAGCTGGCCGGCGTTGACGATGCCCATGTCCATCCCCGCCGGGATCGCATGATAGAGGAAGATCGAGTGCATCGCGCGGCGCACCGGCTCGTTGCCGCGGAAGGAGAAGCTGAGATTGGAGAGGCCGCCCGAGATATGGACGTGCGGGCAGCGCTTGCGGATCTCGCGCGTCGCCTCGATGAAGTCGACGCCGTAATTATTATGCTCGTCGATCCCGGTCGCGACCGCGAACACGTTGGGATCGAAGATGATGTCCTCGGGAGGGAAGCCGATCCCCATGAGGAGCTTGTAGGCGCGCTCGCAGATCTCGATCTTGCGGTCGCGCGTGTCGGCCTGACCGGCCTCGTCGAACGCCATTACGACGACGGCGGCGCCGTATGCCATCACCTTGCGCGCGTAGAACAAGAAGGCCTCCTCGCCCTCCTTCATGCTGATCGAATTGACGATCGGCTTGCCCGAGACGCATTTCAGCCCCGCCTCGATCACGCTCCACTTCGAGCTGTCGACCATCACCGGCACGCGCGCGATGTCGGGCTCGGCGGCGATCAGCTTGAGGAAGGTGGTCATCGCGAACTCGGCGTCGAGCAGGCCTTCGTCCATGTTGACGTCGATGATTTGCGCGCCGTTGTCGACCTGCGCGCGCGCGACCTCGACCGCCCTGACATAATCGCCCGCCATGACGAGCTTCTTGAACGCCGCCGAGCCGGTGACGTTGGTGCGCTCGCCGATGTTGACGAAGCTCGCGCGCTGCGGTGCGGGTTCGTCGGAGGTGTCGAGATCGGGTGCAGTGGCCATGGTGTTCCTTGTTCCCCGGCGAAGGCCGGGGTCCAGTCGTAAGCGTGGGGCCTGGGCCCCGGCTTTCGCCGGGGAACAGAGAGTTATGCGGCGATCACGAACGGTTCGAGCCCGGCGAGCATCATCCGCACCGGCGGCTTGGCCAGCTTCCGCGGGGGATGCCCCGCAACCGCACGCGCCATCGCCGCGATGTGGCCCGGCGTCGTGCCGCAGCAACCGCCGACGACGTTGATCAGCCCGGTCGCCGCCCATTCGGCGATGAAGCCGCCGGTGGTGTGCGGCTGCTCGTCATATTCGCCGAGATCGTTGGGCAGCCCGGCATTGGGGTAGACCATCAGCAACGTGTCCGCGAGCGTCGACAGCGACGCGACGTGCGGGCGGAGCTGCGGCGCACCGAACGAGCAGTTGAGCCCGATCGTCAGCGGCTTGGCATGGCGCACCGCCGCCCAGAACGCCTCGACCGAATGGCCCGAGAGGTTGCGGCCGCTCATGTCGGTGATCGTCATCGAGATCATCAGTGGCACGGCTTCGCCCCGCGCGTCGCCCGCCTCGATCACCGCCATGATCCCGGCCTTGGCGTTCAAAGTGTCGAAGATCGTCTCGATCAGGATGAAGTCGCAGCCGCCCTCCAGCAGCGCATCGATCTGCTCGCGGTAGACGTCCTTGAGCGTATCGAAGTCGATCGCGCGGAAGCCGGGATCGTTGACGTCGGGCGACAGCGACAGCGTCTTGTTGGTCGGCCCGACCGCACCCGCGACGAAGCGCGGGCGGCCGTCGGCTGCTTGCGCTTCGTCCGCCGCCTTGCGCGCGATCGAGGCGGCGGCGAGGTTCATGTCGCGGACGAGGTGCTCGGCGCCGTAGTCGGCCTGGCTGATCCGGTTGGCGTTGAAGGTGTTGGTCGACGCGATGTCCGATCCCGCCGCGAGATAGGCGCGCGTGATCTCGTCGATGATGTCGGGGCGCGTCAGTACCAGCAGGTCGTTATTGCCCTTCTGATCGAACCCGGTGTCGTACGAGCCGCGATAGGCAGCCTCGTCGAGCGAATAATTCTGGATCATCGTCCCGAAGGCACCGTCGGTGATCAGGATGCGCTTGGCGGCCTCGGCGCGGAAGATGTCGGCCTTGGTGGTCATGATATCTGTTCCCCGGCGAACGCCGGGGCCGAGGCCCCAGCTCGTGGCAGGCGTAGCGTGCGACAGAAAGTGCGGGCCTGGGCCCCGGCCTTCGCCGGGGAACGGTAAAGCGCGCCGTTCACGCCGCCGCCTCCAGCACGCGCGCCTTGGCGCGCACGCCGAGCAGGTGGCAGATCGCGTAGGAGAGCTCCGCGCGATTGAGCGTGTAGAAGTGGAAGTGCCGCACCCCACCCGCATAGAGTTTGCGGCAGAGCTCGGCGGCGATCGTGGCTGCGACCAGCTGTCGCGCGGCGGGGAGTTCGTCGAGCCCTTCGAACAGCCGCCCGAGCCAGCTCGGCACCGCGGTGCCGTTCATCGTTGCCATCCGGCTGATCGCACCGAAATTGGTGACGGGCATGATCCCGGGCAGGATCTCGATGTCCATCCCCGCCGCCGCGACGCGGTCGCGAAAGCGGAAGAAGCATTCGGGCTCGAAGAAGAATTGCGTCGTCGCGCGCGTCGCGCCTGCGTCGATCTTGGCCTTGAGATTGTCGAGATCTGCCGAGACGCTGGGCGAATCCGGGTGGCATTCGGGATAGGCGGCGACCGAAATCTCGAACGGCGCGATCTTCTTCAGGCCGGCGACCAGATCGGCGGCGTTGCGATAGCCCTGCGGATGCGCCTCGAACTTCGCGCCCGGCGTCGAAGGATCGCCGCGCAGCGCGACGATGTGGCGGACGCCCGCTTCCCAATAGGCGCGCGCGATCTCGTCGACCTCGTCGCGCGAGGCATCGACGCAGGTCAAGTGCGCGGCGGCCGGGATCGTCGTTTCACTGGCGATCCGCGCGACCGTGGCATGCGTGCGTTCGCGCGTCGTTCCGCCCGCGCCGTAAGTCACCGCGACGAAGCGCGGATCGAGCGGCGTCAGCATCTCGATCGCGGACCAGAGCTGCTCCTCCATCTTCTCGCTCTTGGGCGGGAAGAATTCGAACGACACCACGGCATCGCCTGCCATGTCGGCGAACAGCGGCGCATCGAGCGCGCGGCGTGCCTCCTCGAGGTCTCCCAACGTGGGCGTCGGCATCAAGCAACCCTCCGAACCGGCTCGGCCGGGCGCTCGCCCAGCCATAATTTGACCGTCAATTCGTCGCCCGCCAGCGCCTCCGCCGGCTGCGCGACGAGCCCCGCCGCGCCGAACCAGTCGGCGATCTGCTGGTCCGAGAAGCCGAGCCGTGCGTGCGCCGCCTCGTCGCGCAGTTCCTCGCGGTCGTGCGAGGCGAAGTCGGCGATCAGCAACCGGCCTTCGGGGCCCAGCAGGCGCGCGGCCTCGGCGATCGCGGCACCGGGCTGCTGCGCATAATGCAGCACCTGATGGAGCACGACGACGTCCGCGGAACGATCGGCGAGCGGCAAAGCGTACATATCCCCCTGGCGCAGCTCGGCGCGCGCCAAGGCCGCTTGCGACTGCCCCGCCGCCGCCAGCTTCGAACGCGCGAAACGCAGCATCTCGGGGCTGCGGTCGATCCCGATCACGCTGTCCGCGCGCGATCCCAGCAATTCGAGCATCCGTCCCGTGCCCGTGCCGATATCGACCAGCCGCCCGATCGGCCCGTCGCCCAGCACGCGCCCGATCGCGGCCTCGACCTCGGTTTCCGCGACATGGAGCGAGCGGATCGCATCCCACCGCGCCGCATGATTCTCGAAATAGCGCTCCGCCGCCGCCGATCGCTCGGCACGCACCGCATCGAGCCGCGCGAGATCGCCATCGGTCGCGGCGACCCCGTCGTGCCACGCCTCGATCGCCGCAAATACGGGCTGCACCCGCCCCGTCTCGCCCAGTGCCAGGAACACCCAGCTTCCCTCGCGACGCCGCTCGGCCAAGCCGGCATCCACCAAAATCTTGACGTGGCGCGAAACGCGTGGCTGGCTCTGCCCCAGCACCTGCGCGAGTTCGCCCACCGACAGCTCCATCGCGCGCAGCAGCGATACGATCCGCAAACGCGTCGGGTCCGCCAGGGCGCGGAAAATGGCGAGCGCGATCTTCATGGAATAACGATATAAGGATATCTTTATATCCGTCAATCGGCTTGTGCGGCCGCGACCCGCATGGCAACGAACCCATTCTGGGCGGAGATGTCATACCGCCGCGTTCGAAGTGGACTCGATGCGGATGCGCGCACTCTATTATCTGCCGGCGTTGGCACTATTGGCGGCCTGCGCCACCACCGGCGCCAGGACGCCCGGCGACCCGTACGAGGGCTTCAACCGCAAGATGTGGTCGGTTGACGAGAAGCTCGACAAGGCCGTGCTCAAGCCGGTTGCCAAGGGCTATATCAGCGTTACGCCGCATTTCCTGCGCCACGGCCTCTCGAACATGATCGAGAACGTCACCGAGCCCTTCTCGGCGATCAACGCGCTGTTGCAGGCCAAGCCCAAGCGCGCGCTCAATTCGCTCGGCCGGTTCGTGATCAACACGACGGTCGGCATCGGCGGCTTCATGGATGTCGCGGGGCGCAACGGCTATCCGCAGACGCCCGAGGATCTCGGCCAGACCTTCGCGGTGTGGGGCGCCAAGAAGAGCAGCTATCTTGTGCTGCCGCTGTTCGGCCCCTCGACGATCCGCGACGGCATCGGCACGGTCGCCTCGCAATGGGTCGATCCCTATCGCATCCTGATCCGCAAGGAGCTGAGCTTCTGGCCGGCGGCGGGGCTCACCGCGTTCGAGTTCGTCGACGCGCGCGCCAACCTGATCGACTCGGGCGCGGATTCGCTGCTCGAAAGCAGCGCCGACACCTATGCGGTGACGCGATCGGCCTATCTCCAGCACCGCCAGGCGGCGATCGAGGACCGCGACGACGGCACCGATGCGGCCGGATCGAGCGACGACGCGCAGCTCAACGCCGCGCTCGACGAGCTCGGCCCCGACAATGGCAACGCCGCCGCACCCGCCAATGCGGCGAGCACGTCCGAGCCGACGCTCGCGCCCGATCAGCCCAAGGTGAGCCATCCCGATGTCGGCGCGACGCCGCCGTCCGCGACGGGCAGCACACCGAAGTAGGCGAGTCGCACGCTTGGCATTGCCAGCGCGAGCGAGAAACGCTAGGCCTCGAACCGGCTTGGGGGGGCTTGCCCATTTCCCGGCAAGCCAAACCAAGGCTCCGTTTTCAGGGAAGAGAAGCTTATGAAGAAAATTGTCGCGCTGCCGATCATCGCCGCGCTCGCACTCGGCGCTGCCGCCTGCCACAAGTCCGACGACGCTGCGAACAACGCGGACACCTCGGCGGACCTGAACGCGGCCGCCAACGACGCGATCGCCGACGTCAACGACGCCACGCTGAACGCCACCGACAATTCGGCCGGCGCTCTCGACAATGCGGCTGCGACCGACAGCAACGTCGCGAACACCGCCAACGCGATGTGATCGGCTACGGCCGGGCCTAGCGCCTGGCCGGCCGGTTCGAAGAGGCCGTGCGCGCCCCACGCGGGTGCCACGGCCTTTTTGCTGTCTGCGCGACATCCGCGATCGTCGGACCGCGCGCAACAAGCCTGTACCGTGCCCGTGAAATCCGCTCTACCTGTCTGCCGACGCTCAGGGAGACGATGACATGCGGATGGCGATGATGGCGGTTCTCGCCGCGGGTGCGGCCGCGCAGACGCACGCCGCAATCGTTCCCCACCCGCAGGCCGAGGCGCAGGCGCTCAATCTCGCCAAGCGCGCCATCGCGCTGCGATCGGTGCGGGGCCCCGGCAACCAGACGCCGCAGGTCGCGGCACTCTACAAGTCGGCGCTCGTCGCCGGCGGGTTCGCCGATGCCGACGTCAGCATCACACCCGTCGACGACACCGCCTATCTGATCGCGCGCTGGCACGGCAGCGATCCCTCGCTCAAGCCGCTGGTCATCTCCGGTCACATGGACGTGGTCGAGGCCAAGCCGGCGGACTGGCAGCGCGATCCCTTCACGCCGGTGGTCGAGAACGGCTATCTGTTCGGCCGCGGCTCTACCGACATGAAGCTCGACGGCACGCTCGCCATCGCATCGCTGATCGAGCTCAAGCGCGAAGGCTACAAGCCGCGACGCGACATCGTCATCGAATTCTCGGGCGACGAGGAGACGGTGATGAAGACCAGCGCGATCATCGCCGACACGCTGACCAACGCCGATCTCGTGCTCAACATCGATGGCGGCGGCGGGCAGCTCGACGAGACGACGGGGAAACCCGCCTTTTTCACCTGGTCAGGCGCGGAGAAGACCTACGCCGATTTCCAGCTCGTCGTGACCAACCCCGGCGGCCATTCCTCCGAGCCGCGCAAGGTCAACGCGATCGACGAGCTCGCCGCCGCGCTGCTGCGGATCGACGCCTATCAGTTCAAGCCCGAACTCAGCCCACTGACGCGGATATCGCTCGCGCAGGAGGCGAAGTTCGACGATCCGCAGATCGGCGCCGCGATGCGCGCCTTCGTCGCCGACCCGGCCGATCCCAAGGCGATCGCGACGCTCACCGCCAACCCCGCTACGATCGGCAAGATCGGCACCACCTGCGTCGTGACGATGATCGATGGCGGCCATGCCGAAAACGCTCTGCCCCAACGCGCCACCGCCAACATCAACTGCCGGATCTTCCCCGGCCACAAGCCCGCAGCGATCATGGCCGAGCTGCAGACGGTGGCGGCGGACCCCGCCGTCGGTTTCAAGGACGTCACAGAAGGCTCGGTCGCCAACGATGCCTCGCCGCTCAGGCCCGACTTCATCGCGGCCGTCGAGACCTCGATCCACCAGGTCTATCCGGGCGTGCCGGTCTTCCCCAGCCAGTCGTCGGGCGCGAGCGACAGCATGTGGTATCGCTACCATCACGTGCCGAGCTACGGCGCGAGCCCGGTGTTCATCAAGGCGTCGGAGGATTTCAGCCACGGCCTCAACGAGCGCACGCCGCTGTTCAACCTGGCGCCCGCGATCGACTATTATCTGTCGCTGATCCCGGCGCTGTCGAAATAGGCGCCGACGTGCTCGCGGCGCGGGCGCCTGGGCGCCGAACTATCGTTTTGGGAGGAATGGTGGAGCCGTGGGGGATCGAACCCCAGACCTTCGCAATGCCATCGCGACGCTCTCCCAGCTGAGCTACGGCCCCACATTCCATTCGCGCCGACTGGGGATCGGCATCGAGATCGCCGCCTTTAGGGCAGGCGGCCGACCCGTGCAAGAGGGCTTGGTCGGGACGTTCGCGCTTTTTGCACTATGCCCCGACCGAACCGTTCGAAGGACTTACTGCTCGTCCTCGTCGTCATGCTTGGCGACGCCCAGATCGTCGTCGCCACCCAGATCGGTGTCGTCGTCGGCGGGCTCTTCGTCCTCGGCGATGTCGATCTCCTCGGCGAGATCGGAATCCTCCGTCTCCTTCTTCTCGACCACCGGCTTGGGCGCGTCGAAGGGCAGCGGCTGCTTCGACTTGAGCACCGGATCGGCTTCCCACTGGATGCCGCAGTTGATGCAGGTGATCGGGTCGTCCTTGCCCAGATCGTAGAAGCGGGTGCCGCACTTCGGGCAGGCCCGCTTGGCGCCCCATTCAGGCTTCACCATGTCTCGTTCACATCCAATTGCTTGAAGGAGGCCGCCAGGCGGGAAACGCCGACGGCTCGCGGGCCGCGCCTTGCCATAGCGGGGGGCGGCTGTCAAAAGCCCGGGCCCTATGACCCCGCCCCCGCCCCAGACACTGCGCCTCACGGCGCCCCGCCCGCTCGCCGGCCGCGTCACCGTGCCCGGCGACAAGTCGATCTCGCACCGCGCGCTGATGCTGTCCGCGCTGGCGGTGGGGACGAGTCGCGTCGAGGGATTGCTCGAGGGCGAGGACGTGCTCGCCACCGCCGCCGCGATGCGCGCCATGGGGGCGACGATCGTGCGCGGCGACGACGGCGCGTGGACGATCGACGGCGTCGGCGTCGGCGGGCTGCTCCAGCCGGCGAGCGCGCTCGACATGGGCAATTCGGGCACCTCGACGCGGCTGCTGATGGGGCTGGTGTCGAGCCATGCGATCAGCGCGACCTTCATCGGCGACGCCTCGCTGTCGAAGCGGCCGATGGCGCGGGTGATCGAGCCGCTGTCGCGCACCGGCGCCGAGTTCACCGCAAGCCCCGGAGGGCGGCTGCCGCTGATGGTCCGCGGGATCTGCCCGGCGGTGCCGATCGAATACCGGCTGCCGGTGGCGTCGGCGCAGGTCAAGTCGGCGGTGCTGCTCGCCGGCCTCAACACGCCGGGGATCACGCGGGTGATCGAGCCGGTGCCCACGCGCGATCATAGCGAGCGGATGCTGCGTGGCTTCGGTGCCGAGATCAGCGTCGAGACGCAGGCGGACGGCACGCGGATCATCGCGCTCACCGGCGAGGCGGAGCTCCGGCCGCAGCAGATCGTCGTGCCGGGCGATCCGTCGTCGGCGGGGTTTCCGGCGGTTGCCGCGCTGATCGTTCCGGGCTCCGAGATCGTAATCGCCAATGTCGGCCTCAACCCCACGCGCGCCGGCCTTTACGAGATGCTGCGCGCGATGGGCGGCGACATCGGCTTCGAGAACGAACGCACCGTCGGTGGCGAGCCCGTCGCCGATCTGCGGGTGAAGGCGTCCGCGCTGACCGGAATCGATGTGCCGCCGTCGATCGTGCCCAGCATGGTCGACGAATTCCCGATCCTGTTCGTCGCCTGCGCGCTGGCACAAGGGCGGTCGGTGCTTCGGGGGCTCGACGAGCTGCGCGTCAAGGAATCGGATCGCATCGCCGTGATGGCGGCG
Source organism: uncultured Sphingomonadaceae bacterium (assembly GCA_964247655.1). GTDB lineage: Bacteria > Pseudomonadota > Alphaproteobacteria > Sphingomonadales > Sphingomonadaceae > Solisphingomonas. The sequence continues at coordinate 21,378 of CAXTVK010000034.1, forward strand.
GGGCTGCGCGCGATCGGCGCGACCGTCGAGGAGGTCGAGGACGGGCTGATCATCGACGGCACCGGCGGCGAACCACTGGCGGGCGGCGCCACGGTCGCGACGCACCTCGATCACCGCATCGCGATGAGCTTTGCGGTCGCCTCGCTCGCCTGCCGCGCACCCGTCACGGTCGACGATCGCGCGCCGATCGCGACCAGCTTCCCAACCTTCGTCGCGATGATGGAAACGCTCGGCGCCGAACAGACAGGAGCCGCCGCATGATCATCGCCGTCGATGGCCCCGCGGCATCGGGCAAGGGCACGATCGCCAAGGCGTTGGCGCGTCATTACGGGCTTCCGCACCTCGACACCGGGTTGCTCTACAGGGCGGTCGGTGTCGCGGTGCTGCGATCGGGCGGCGATCCCGCGGACGAGGACGATGCGTTCCGCGCCTGCGGTTGCGACGACGATCTGCTGAGCGATCCGGGGCTCAAGAGCGAGGCCGCGGCGCGCGCCGCATCGATCGTCTCGGCGCATCCCGCGGTGCGCGCCGCTTTGCTCGATCGCCAGCGGGCATTTGCCCGAGCGCCGGAGGGTGCGGTGCTCGACGGGCGCGACATCGGCACCGTCATCGCGCCCGAAGCGCAAGCCAAGCTGTTCGTCACCGCCTCGTCCGAAGTACGCGCGCAACGCCGCTACGCCGAACTGTCCAGCGGTGCGCTCGCCGTCACCTACGACGACATTCTTGCCGACATCCGGGCGCGAGACGCTCGTGACTCGGGGCGCGGGATCGCGCCGCTCAGGCAGGCGGACGATGCGGTGCTGCTCGATACCAGCGACCTCGACGTCGCGGGAGCGGTAGCGGCGGCGATCGCGCTGGTCGAGCGGAAGCGCTGATACCATGCTATTCCCCGGCGAAGGCCGGGGCCCAGGCCCCACGTCACTCAAGAAACCTCGCGCCAGCCCCGGGCTGCGGGCCTGGGCCCCGGCTTTCGCCGGGGAACGGTAGCGTCAGGAACTCGGCACCGGCGATGGGCGGTGCGACTTCGCCTTCGCCTCGTCACCCTCGAACAGCCGCTTTTCGAACGCCTCGCGCGCCACATCCGCGACGGAACGCTCGCGCTTGGGGGACGGCTTCACGCCGCCATCGGTCTTGCCGGACATTTTTCTCTCCTTGCGGAGAAAACGCACGAACGCGTCGTGGGAGCCGTACCCCCTCCGCGAGATGCGATCAGCCGCCGCCCGCATGCTTGAGCAGCACCGCCCCCAGCGGCGGGATCGTCACGCGCGCGCTCGCCGGCAGGCCGTACAGCCCCTCGCCGCTCGCCTCGACGCCGCCGCCATTGCCGATATTGCCCCCGCCATAGGAAGCCGCATCGGTGTTGAGGATTTCGCTCCAGCGACCGGCTCGCGGCAGGCCGATCGCATAGTCGGTGCGCGCGTCGGGCGTCATGTTGAGCAGCACGACGATCGGGGCTGTGCCCTCCGCGCCGTAGCGGGCATAGACGAACACGCTGCCCTCGGCATCGTCGCCGACGATCCAGCGGAAGCCCGCCGGATCGGCGTCGCGCTGGTGCAGCGCGGGCTCGCTCGCATAGAGCCGGTTGAGCGTGCGGACGAGCGCCTGCATCTGCGCATGCTCGGGGCTCTCGATCAGCGCCCATTCGATCTCGCCGTCGTGGTTCCACTCGCGCTCCTGCGCAATCTCGCAGCCCATGAAGAGCAGCTTCTTGCCCGGATGCGTCCACATGAAGGCGAGATAGGCGCGCAGGTTGGCAAACTTGCGCCAGCGATCACCGGGCATCTTGCCGATCAGCGAGCCCTTGCCGTGGACCACCTCGTCATGGCTGATCGGCAGCACAAAACGCTCCGAATAGGCGTAGACGATGCCGAACGTCAGCTCGCCATGATGCCAGCGCCTGTACAGCGGATCGCGCTCCACATATTGGAGCGTGTCGTGCATCCAGCCCATGTTCCATTTGTAATCGAAGCCGAGCCCGCCTTCGGACACCGGTGCCGAGACGCCTGGCCACGCGGTCGACTCTTCGGCCAGCGTGATCGCGCCCGGCGCACGTTCCTCGACCAGCACGTTGAGCCGCTTGAGGAACTCGACCGATTCGAGGTTCTCGCGCCCGCCATATTGGTTGGGCACCCATTCGCCCGCGTTGCGACTATAGTCACGGTACAGCATCGAGGCGACGGCATCGACGCGCAGCCCGTCGACATGGAAGGTCTCGAGCCACCACAGGCCCGAGGCGAGCAGCATCCCCGCTACCTCCTTGCGGCCGAGATTGTAGATCAGCGTGTTCCAATCCTGATGGAAACCCTCGCGCGGATCGGCATGTTCGTAGAGATGCGTGCCGTCGAAATGCGCGAGGCCGTGCGGATCGGTCGGGAAATGGGCGGGCACCCAGTCGAGGATCACGCCGATCCCGGCGCGGTGGCACTCGTCGACGAAATAGGCGAACTCGTCCGCCGATCCGAAGCGCGACGAGGGCGCGAACTGCGACAGCGGCTGATAGCCCCAGCTGCCCG
>CAXTVK010000035.1:0-17452 GCA_964247655.1 uncultured Sphingomonadaceae bacterium
AGCAGCACCGCGATGATCCCCATCGTCTTCTGCGCGTCGTTGCCGCCGTGGCCCAGCGAATAGAGCGACGCCGAGACGAGCTGCAGCTTGCGGAAGCGGCGGTCGACCTGATTGGGCGTCGAGCGCACCGACGACCACGCCACCGCGAGCACCAGCACCAGCGCGAGCACGAGGCCCAGCGCGGGAGACAGCACGATCGCGAGCGCGGTCTTGATCACGCCGCTCCACACCACTGCCGAGAAGCCCGCCTTGGCCGTCCCCGCGCCGATCAGCCCGCCGACCAGCGCGTGGCTCGACGAGGACGGGATCGCCATGAACCAGGTGACGAGGTTCCACACGATCGCACCCATCAGCGCGCCGAAGATCACCTGCGCGTCGATCACGGCGCCGCCGACGATCCCCGTGCCGATCGTCGTCGCGACATGCGTGCCGAAGAACAGGAAGGCGATGAAGTTGAAGAACGCCGCCCAGGCGACGGCATGATGGGGTTTGAGCACACGCGTCGAGACGACGGTGGCGATCGAGTTGGCGGCGTCGTGCAGCCCGTTGAGCAGATCGAACGCCAGCGCGACCGCGATCAGCGCGACGAGGAGGGGGAAGGCGAGGTGGGTCATGCGAACCGATCCTCCCCGAGATTTACTCGGGGAGGGGGACCGTCGGCGAAGCCGGTGGTGGAGGGGTGTTCGCCACAAACGGCAGCACCTGCAGTACTTCCCCTCCACCATGCTGCGCATGGTCCCCCTCCCCGGCGAAAGCCGGGGAGGATCAGGCGGTCACGCATGGTCGATCACCAGCCCCTGGATCTCGTTGGCGACATCCTCGAACCGGTCGACCACCTTTTCCAGATGCGCGTAGATTTCCTGGCCGACGACGAAGTCCATCGGCCGCTCCTTGGAGTCGCGGAACAGCGTCTTGAGCCCCTGGTCGTGGATCTCGTCGGCATGGCCTTCGAGCTCGATCAGCCGGCCGGTGAGCGTGTGCAGCCGCCCGGCGTTGGTGGAGAGCGCGCGCAGCAGCGGGATCGCCTCCGCGGTGACGCGCGCGGCGTCGACGATGATCGCCGACATATCGCGCATCTGCGGCGCGAAATCGCGCACCTCGAACAGCGCGACGGCCTTGGCGGTCTGGTTCATCTGGTCGATCGAATCGTCCATCACGCCGATCAGCCCGGTGATCGCCGAGCGGTCGAACGGGGTGACGAAGGTGCGGCGGACATCCTGCAACACGTCGCGCGCGATGTCGTCGGCGCGCTGCTCCTGCAGCACGATCTCGCGAATATGCGTCTCGAGCTCGGGGCCGCCCTGCATCAACTGCGCGAGCGCGTCTGCGCCGGCGCAGAGCGTCGCGCTGTGCGCCTCGAACAGATCGAAGAAGCGCGTCTGCTTGGGCATCAGCGACTGGAACCAGCGTAGCACGGGAATAGTCCTTCCGATCTTCTCGCCGAACGCGACGACGCGGTCGAGCAGGCCTGGGGCGGCGGGCGGTTCGCGAAAGCGCGCGATGATGGTCTTGAGCTCGGGCTCGTCGACCGCGGCCGAGGCGTTGGGCAGCGTGAACCAGGCGGTGGTGCGCTCGTCCTGCTCGGGCCATTCCTCCGCCTGGCCGGTGACCGCGAAGGGGAAGACATCGACCGCGATCGTCTTGACCAGCCCGGTCTTGCGGCGCTTGGCGTAGCTGTAGCTGCCGATCTGCGTCGGGCAGGCGATCCCCTCGGCACCCGCCTCTTCGAAAGCCTCCTGCGCCGCCGCCTCGTGCGCGCGCAAACCCTTGATCGGGTTGCCCTTGGGGATCACCCAGCGCTGCGTCTCGCGGCTGGTGATCAGCATCACGCGCACGCTGCCGTCGGTCTCGGTGCGATAGGGCAGGGCGGCGACTTGGCGGATCATCGATCTCCGTTACATATTCGTGACCGCTCAACAGCATAGGCGCGTTTCATGCAAGACATGGCGCGCTTTGACCACACGACGGATCATTCTATGATGCAGCCGATACCGGCCACGACCGGTGCTGCGAGGAGAGCGTGATGGCGACTTCATTGTTCCAGGGCACCAAATCGGATGCGATGCCCGCGAGCCTCCGCGACGAGGTCTCGCCCGAGGAATGGGCGGTTCGCGTCGATCTCGCGGCGGCGTATCGGCTGGTCGCGCTCTACGGGTGGGACGATCTGATCTTCACGCATCTCTCCGCGCGCGTGCCCGGCCCCGATCATCATTTCCTGATCAACCCCTATCATCTGATGTTCGAGGAGATGACCGCCTCCGCGCTGGTCAAGATCGATCAGGAGGGCAAGCCGGTCGGCCGCCCCGCGATGGTCAACGCCGCGGGCTTCGTGATCCACTCCGCGATCCACATGGCGCGCGAGGATGCCCGCGCGGTGCTCCATCTCCATACGCCTTACGGCCAGGCCGTGTCGGCGATGGAATACGGCCTGCTGCCGCATACGCAGACCGCGATGATCGCGCACGGCGAGCTCGCCTATCACGATTATGAGGGCATCGCGACCGATCTCGAGGAGCGCGAGCGGCTGGTCGAGGATCTCGGGACCAAGAACGTCATGATCCTGCGCAACCACGGCACGCTTACCGTCGGCGAGAGCATCGGCCACGCCTTCGTCCGCATGTATTTCCTCGAGCGCGCGTGCGAGGCGCAGGTCCACATGCTGGCGGCGGGGCGCGATCACCTCAACAATCCGCCGCAGGGCACGCGCGAGAAGGTCGCGACGCAGGCCGACGCCAAGGCGATGCGGATGGGCGCCGACATGCTCGCCTGGCCCGCCTTGCTGCGCAAACTGGATAGGATCGATCCGTCGTTTCGCGAGTAGGGTCGTCGAACAGGAGACCCGCATGAAGAAACTGGTGGCTTTCGATCTCGACGGCACGCTCGCCGAGAGCAAGCAGGCGATCGACGGGGAGATGGCGACATTGCTCGGCAGGCTGAGCGGCGTGGCCAAGGTGAGCGTGATCTCGGGCGGCGACTGGCCGCAGTTCGAGACTCAGGTCGTCGGGCGACTGCCCGAGGACGCCGTGCTCGAGAATTTCTTCATCATGCCGACGACGGGCACCAAGCTTTACCGATATCAGGACGGCGGGTGGAAGCCGGTGTTCGCCGAGATATTCTCCGAGGAGGAGAAGGCGCACATCCTTGAAGCGCTCGACAAGGCGGTGAAGGCGGCGGGGCTGCACGACCCGAAGATCTGGGGCGAGCAGATCGAGGATCGCGGCAGCCAGTTCACCTTCTCGGGGCTGGGCCAGGAGGCGCCGCTCGACGCCAAGAAGGCGTGGGACCCCGATCGCTCGAAGCGCGAGGCGATGCAGAAGGCCGCGCAGAAGGAACTGCCCGATCTCTCGGTCAACATCGGCGGATCGACCTCGATCGACATCACGCGCAAGGGCGTCGACAAGGCGTACGGCATCGCCAAGCTGGTCGAACATTCGGGGATCGCGAAGAGCGAGATGATCTTCATGGGCGACGCCTGCTATCCCGGCGGCAACGACTATCCGGTGCCCGACAAGGCTAAGGTCGACACGATCGCGGTCGGCGCGATCGCCGAGACCAAGCGCGCGATCGAGGCGATCGTGCTGTGTCTTGGGACCGGGGACTGATCCCAAATCGTTCCCCGTCGAACGCCGGGGCCCAAGCCCGGCGTCCGACACGAACCGCCGCGCTGCGATAGCGAAGTGGGGCCTGGGCCCCGGCCTGCGCCGGGGAACTGCTGGTATCACGCACTGGATGCGGGCAAGGCACCTCCGTACGAGAAGAGGGGTGCGTGATGCGGAAATCCTGGTGGCTGGTCTCCCTCGTATTCGCCGGCACCTCGGCCCACGCCGTCGGCTACGACCCCCGTGCCGCCTTCGCCCCGCGCGACCTGCCTGGGCCCATCGACGCCTACCGATCCGGCAGCGGCAAGCCCGGCCCATCCTATTGGCAGAACCGCGCCGACTATCAGATCCACGCGACGCTCGACGCCGCTAACCACGCGCTGAGCGGTGAGGAGGCGATCGCCTACACCAATGCCAGCCCCGATGCGCTCGACGTGCTGTGGCTCCAGCTCGACCAGAATATGTACCGTCCCTATTCCCGGAGCCACGCCGCCGACGGCGGATCGCCGCGGCGGGGCAGCGGCACGACCGACGGCTATACGATCGCGGGCGTCGAGATCGAGCAGGGCGGCAGGCGCGTCACCGTCCAGACGATCGAGAGCGACACGCGGCTGCAGATCCTCCTTCCGGCGCCGCTCGCGGCCAATGGCGGCACGCTGACGATCCATCTGCGCTACCGCTTCACCATTCCCGGCGCGTTCGGCGGGCGGATGGCGTGGGGACCGGTCAAGGGCGGCGCGATCTACGATCTGGCGCAATGGTATCCGCGCATGGCGGTCTACGACGACGTCCGCGGCTGGGATCCGCTTCCTTATCTGGCGCAGGAATTCTACCTCGAATACGGCGATTTCGACTATTGGGTGACGGTGCCCGCGAACATGATCGTCGCAGGCTCCGGCGCGCTGCAGAACCCGCAGGAGGTGCTCAGCGCGACACAGCGCCGGCGGCTTGGCAGGGCGGCGGCGAGCGATGCGACGGTCGCGATCGTGGCACCCTCCGAAATCGGCGCCGCCAAACCACAAGGTACGCGCACCTGGCATTACCGCATGGAGCATACGCGCGACGTCGCCTTCTCTGTCTCGGACGCCTTCGCGTGGGACGCCGCGCGCATAAATCTGCCCGGCGGCAAGTCGTCGCTGGCGATGTCCTATTACCCTGCCGAGAGCGCCGGCCCGCAGGCGTGGGACCGCTCGACGCAGTACGTCAAGGACACCGTCGAAAATATGTCGAAGCGCTGGTATCCCTATCCCTGGCCCGCCGCGATCAACATCGCCGGCCCCGCATCGGGGATGGAATATCCCGGCATCGTGTTCGACGGCATCGACGACAAGGACAAGCCGCTGTTCTGGATCACCGCGCACGAGATCGGGCACAGCTGGTTCCCGATGATCGTCGGGTTCGACGAACGCCGCGACGCGTGGATGGACGAGGGCTTCAATACCTTCATCGACATCTTCGAGAGCGAGGATTTCAACCGCGGCGAGTTCGCGCCCAAGCGCGACAGCGAATTCGCGCCGGGCGGCGGCAACCCGGTCGACGAGATACTGCCCATCCTGGCAGATCCGAAGGCCCCGCCGATCGTCGCGCGCGCGGACACGATCACCGAGGCCTATCGCCACCCCGTCACCTATTTCAAATCGGCGCTGGGTCTCGTGCTGTTGCGCGAACAGATACTGGGCCCCGATCGCTTCGATCCCGCCTTCCGCCGCTTCATCGCGACCTGGGCGTTCAAGCATCCCAAGCCCTCCGACTTCTTCCGCTTCATGGAGAGCGACACCGGCGAGGATCTGAGCTGGTGGTGGCGCGGCTGGTATCTGACGAACGCGACCTACGACGTCGCGGTGACGAAGATCGCGGCAGCGAGCGACGGCCGCACGCTGGTGACCGTCGAGAACCGCGACCCGCTGGTGATGCCCGCGACGCTGCGCGTGCGCTACGCAGACGGCGGGCATGACGACATCCGCCTGCCCGCCGAGGCGTGGATCCGCAACGTCTCGACCGACGTGCCGGTGGCGGCGGGCCGGCGCGTGATGTCGGCCGAGGTCGATCCCGATCACAAGCTCCCCGATCGCGATCGGAGCAATAACAGGATGATGGCGCCGGCGAGCTGACGCTCGCAGTTCCCCGGCGAAAGCCGGGGCCCAGGCCCGGCGCCCGTGGCGGGGGTGACGTTCGGGGAGATACGTGGGGCCTGGGCCCCGGCTTTCGCCGGGGAGCATGGCAAGCAACGCCGCCCCTCTCGCTTTCTGCGCCGCAGCCGCTACATCCGCCGCCATGACCACCGCCGACGTCCACCCCTCCGCCACCCGCCGTACCTTCGCGATCATCTCGCACCCCGATGCGGGCAAGACGACGCTGACCGAGAAGCTGCTGCTCGCCGGCGGCGCGATCCATCTCGCGGGCGAGGTGCGCGCGCGCGGCAACAACCGGCGTGCGCGGTCGGACTGGATGAAGATCGAGCAGCAGCGCGGCATCTCGGTGACCTCGAGCGTGATGACCTTCGAGCGCCCCGGCCCGAACGGCGAGACGCTCACCTTCAACCTGCTCGACACGCCCGGCCACGAAGACTTTTCCGAGGATACCTACCGCACGCTCACCGCGGTCGATTCCGCCGTCATGGTGATCGACGCGGCGCGCGGCATCGAGGCGCAGACGCGCAAATTGTTCGAGGTGTGCCGGCTGCGCTCGGTGCCGATCGTGACGTTCGTCAACAAGGTCGATCGCGAGGGGCTCGATCCGTTCGTGCTGCTCGACGAGGTCGCCGAGAAGCTCCAACTCGACGTGACACCGATGAACTGGCCGGTCGGCATGGGCGGGCTCTACGAAGGCTTGTACGATCTGCGCGCCAACATATTGTCACGGCCCGACAAAGTCGACGAGACGCTGACCGGGCTCGACGATCCGCGGCTCGAGACGCTGGTGTCCGCCGAGGGCGCGCAGCGGCTGCGCGACGAGGCGGAACTGGCGCTGGGCGGCTATGGCGGCTTCGATCTCGACGCCTATCGCGGCGGCGACCAGACGCCGGTCTTCTTCGGCTCGGCGCTGCGAGAATATGGCGTCGATGCGCTGATCGGCGCGATCGGCGAGCATGCCCCGCCGCCGCGCACGCAGCCCGCCGTCCCTCGCGCCGTCACGCCCGACGATCCGCAGGTGTCGGGCTTCGTGTTCAAGGTGCAGGCCAACATGAACCCGCAGCACCGCGATCGTATCGCGTTCCTGAGGATTTGCTCGGGCAAGTTCAGACGCGGTATGAAGTTGAAGCAGGTGCAGACGGGCAAGATGATCGCGATCAATTCGCCGATCTTCTTCTTCGCGCAGGAGCGCGAGCTCGCCGACACCGCGCTGCCCGGCGACATCATCGGCATCCCCAATCACGGCGTGCTGCGCGTCGGCGACACGCTGACCGAAGGCGAGGCGATCACCTTCACGGGTATTCCCAACTTCGCCCCCGAAATCCTTCGTCGCGTTCGATTATTGGACCCGACCAAGACCAAGCAGCTGCGCACCGCGCTGGTTGATATGGCCGAGGAGGGGGTGACGCAATTGTTCAAGCCGCTGGTCGGCTCGCAGTGGATCGTCGGCGTCGTCGGCCAGCTCCAGCTAGAGGTGCTGATCTCGCGGCTGTCGGCCGAATACAACGTCGCCGCCGAATTCGAGCCCTCGCCGTTCGAGACCGCGCGCTGGATTTCCGCCGACGACCCCGCGACGCTCAAGACCTTCGCCGAAGGCCGCGGCGGCGCGATGGCGGAAGACCGCGACGGTGCGCCGGTGTTTTTGGCGCGCGACGCGTGGGAGGTGAGCTACGTCGCCGAGCGTGCGCCCGACGTGCGGTTCAGCGCGATCAAGGAACGCGCCTCGGGGTGAGCCACCACGCCTGCGGACTGGCCCGCGCGCCTATTGCGTGGGCGTGAGCTTGGTGTTGAGCACCCAGCCGACATTGTCGTTCTCGTCCGCGACCTCCCACCACAGGCCGTTCTTGTTGCCGGTCGGATAGACCGTCGAGCCGGGCGACAGCACGCGGATCACCGCGCCCGCGGCGGCCGGAGTCTTGTGCATCGCGGTGGGCGCGGTCGCGGTGAAGGTCTTGGTCGGCGATGCTTCCGCGGTGCCCGTCGAGCCGGGCTGGATCAGGCCGAGATCGGTGACCATCTTGGAATAGGCCTGGATGAACGACATCGTCACGATCTTGCCATGTCCGTATTGTCGTAGCCGCCGCCGACCGCGCCGATCCCGCCGCCAAAGAACCCCGCGCCGCCGCCCGCGCCGAAGCTCAGGCTGTTCTTGACGGCATAGCCCTCCTCGGTCTGCACCGTTTCGGTCGTGCGCACGTTGGTGAGCGAGAGGACGGTGTTCGCCTCCATCTTGCGGCTGCCCACGCCGCCCGCGAGCGCGCCGAACCGGCCGCCGACGAGCCCGCCGATGACGCCACCCACCGCGCTGCCGCTGGCATTGCTGTTCGCTGCCTGCACCTCGGCGACGAGCACATAGTCCGCCGCCTTGATCTGTCCGATGCCGACGTTGGAGCCGCGCTGCAGCCCCAGGCCCGCGCCGATGTTGCGCTCCGCCTCGGCGGCGTGCAGCCCCGTCCCGCGATCGACGAGGTTGAAGCAGCCCGAGCGCTGGATCAGCACCTTGAGCAGCTTGGAGGGCGGGGCGAGGCTGAATTGCGTCCAGCCCGAGGGATCGTCGCCATCGGCGACGGAGACCGTGCCCATCTTGCGCGCGCAATGCGGTACGTCGTTTTCGGCCGCGACCTGTGCCTTCTGCGCGCCCGAAGGCTGTGCCGACAGTGCGGGAACGGACGGCACGATCAGCACCGCCGCCGAGACGAGTAAGGACAAGCCGCGCATTCCACGATCCCCCGATTGCGTTTTATCACTCTGCAAGCAAACGCAACCAAGTTGCGACATGAGGTATCAGGTCGCTTTCCGGAATCCAAGCCGGCTGAGTCCAAGCAGGCTAAATCCAAGCAGCGCGCTCGACCGACGCAGTATCGGCCGAAGGTCGGTAGCGAGGCGCGATGCTTCCGACGGCAAAAAGGGCGGCCCCGGCATCCCGGGACCGCCCTTTCGGCACTTCGTAACGTGGAAGCTTAGCGCTTCGAGAACTGGAAGCTCCGGCGGGCCTTGGCCTTGCCGTACTTCTTGCGCTCGACCGCGCGGCTGTCGCGGGTGAGGAAGCCTGCTGCCTTGACCGGCGCACGCAGCACCGGCTCGAAGCGGGTCAGTGCCTGCGAAATGCCGTGCTTGACCGCGCCGGCCTGGCCCGAGAGCCCGCCGCCGGTGACGGTGCACACGACGTCATACTGGCCCTCGCGCTCGGCAACACCGAACGGCTGGTTGATGACGAGGCGCAGCGTGGGCCGTGCGAAGTAGATTTCCTGGTCGCGGCCGTTGACCGTGATCTTGCCCGAGCCGGGCTTGAGCCAGACGCGGGCGACCGCGTCCTTGCGGCGACCGGTCGCATAGGCGCGGCCCTGCGCGTCGATGATCTTTTCGCGCAGCGGCATCGTCGAGACGACCGGCGCGGGCGCCGAAGCGATCTGCTCGCCGTCGGCGTCGTAGATCGGGGTCGCAGGAGCGGCCGCCGCGGGGGCCTCGCCGCCGGTCAGGGCCGCGAGATCGGAAAGGGACTGGCGATCGTCGGACATCAGGCGCCCACCTTGTTCTTGCGGTTCATGCCCGCGACATCGATTGTTTCGGGGTTCTGCGCGACATGGTCGTGCTCGGCGCCCTTGAAGACGCGCAGGTTGCGCATCTGCTGGCGGCCCAGCGGCCCGCGCGGGATCATCCGCTCGACGGCCTTCTCGAGCACGCGCTCGGGGAAACGGCCCTCGAGAATCTTCGCGGGGGTGGTTTCCTTGATGCCGCCGGCATAGCCGGTGTGCTTGTAATAGACCTTGTCGGTGGTCTTCTTGCCGGTGAAGCGCACCTTCTCGGCATTGATGATGATGACGTTGTCGCCACAATCGATGTGCGGGGTGTAGCTCGGCTTGTGCTTGCCGCGCAGGATGTTGGCGACGATCGAGGCGAGACGCCCGACCACCAGTCCGTCGGCATCGATCAGATGCCATTTCTTTTCCACCGTGAACGGCGTCGCCGACTTGGTGGTCTTCATGAGCGCCTTCATGGCGTCGTTCTCCGTGATCGCGTGAAACGCAGCGCGCCGCCCATCGCTGGACGGCGCTACAGGACGGGCTCTTTACGGTTCGGTGCCGATAAGTCAAGCAAAACGGCGGGTTTGGCGTAGGGTATCTGAATACCCTAGGGCGGACGGCGTGTCATGAGCGCAGTCGTACTCCCGCGAAAGCGGGAGTCCAATTGCAGGCGCGGCGCTCGAAACCCTGGACTCCCGCTTTCGCGGGAGCACGGCGGCGCTTGAAACCGATGTTCCCCCCGCGCAGGCGGGGGCCCAGGTCCGAGGCCTCTGCCGAAACGCAGCGTATCGTTCGACGCGAGCAGCTGGACCCCCGCCTTCGCGGGGGAACTGCGGGCGGCTGTCACGGAACCAGCAACAAGTCCTGCACGGAGATCGGCCGCTCGCCGCCCGGCGCGGCGGGATCGGCGCTGACGATGCGCTGTGTCGAGGAGAGCAGCAGTCCGCTCGAGGTCGAGAGCGCGATGTGGCCGATCTTGTGCAGCCGCAGATGCTCGATCGCCGCCGCCTGCTGCTCGAGCTGTACGCGGATCGCGGGATCGGCGGTGGCGGCACGGGCACGCAGTCCGGCGGCGAGCGTATCCGCCGCGGCGGCGCTGGTCGCGAGATCGCGGGTGTAGCGGCGCGCGCCGTCGGCGTCGGGATCGCGGCGGATCGTGCCGGTGCTCGGCAGCGCCTCACCGATCGGGGTCTCGACCGGCTCGCTCAGCGGCGCGCTGTCGCCGATGCCGAGATCGGGGACGGCGAGCCCGAGCAGCGCGACCGCCGGCGCCTTCATCATCGCCTCGCGCGTCGCGGCGGGCAGCGCCACGAGCCCGTGCGCGGTCCGCTCGATCATCGCGCGGTGGTCGGGCGGATCGGAGGCGGGAAGCGCATCGGCGGCGGACTGGATCGCGACGACGACCTGCGCCCAGACCGCATCCGCATCGATCAGCGCGCCCGGTTCGCCGGTCGCCGAGAGGCGGAGCCTGACCGCGACGCCCACGAACGGCCGCATCGCCGCCTCGAAGATCGCCTTGGCGCGCGTCGGCGCCTGCGCCTCGGCCGAGAGCGTGCGGATCGTCATGATATAGCCCGCACCGTCGCGGACGTAACGCACCTCCTCGCTCAGCGTGAAGCGCTCGTCGCCGCCGTCGGGGGCGATGCGGTGCTCGGTCTGGCAGTAGTGGAGCGGCTGATCGATCGGCGGCGCAAAAGGCAGCGGCGCGGGCGTGCCGCCGAGCAGCGCGACGGCCAGCGCCGCGATCATCGCGCGGGCAGCGCCTCGCCAACCCGATCACGCCCGCCAATCGCGTGGCCACCCCACACCAGCGCGCCGAGCAGCAGCGTGCCCGTCGCCTGGTGCGCCACCGCGACCGGGATCGCGACCCCGCTCATCAGCGTCGCGATACCGAGCAGGATCTGCGCGGCGACCGCCACGGCGATCGCGACGGCGGCGGCGCGTGCGCCGGCCTTCGTGGCGCCATGCGCGACCATCAGCACCGCGACGCACGCCACCCACGCCCACCAGCGATGGAGGAACTGCACCACGATCGGATTGTAGACGAGATTGTGCAGCGTGGTCGCCGCCCCATCCCAGCCGCCCGCGGGGAACCAGTCGTCGCCCATCTTCGGCCAGCTCGCGAAGGCGTAGCCTGCGCGCAGCCCCGCGGTGAACGCGCCGAGCATCAGCTGGAACGCAAGGATCAGGATTGCGGTGATCGCCAGCCCGGTCGGCCGCGCGGGCTTGGTCAGCGGATTGCGGGCGAGCGCGAACAGATCGAGCGCAGTCCAGATCAGCGTGCCGTAGATCAGCAGCGCGGTGAGCAGATGCGTCGCGAGCCGGATATGGCTCACCTCGGTGCGGTATTGCAGCCCCGAATAGACCATCCACCAGCCGACCAGCCCCTGCAGGCCGCCGAGCGCGAAGATCAGGATCGTCCGCGCGCCATAGCCTTCCGGGATCGCGCGGCGCCACCAGAAGACCGCCAACACCGCGAGCAGCACCGTCCCGATCCCGCGCGCGATCAGCCGGTGGAGGAACTCCCAGAAATAGATGTGCTGGAAGCCCTCGATCGTCATGCCGGTGTTGAAGGCGCGGTACTGCGGGATCGCCTTGTAGGCGTCGAATGCCGCCTGCCACTGCGTGTGGTTCAGCGGCGGGATCGCGCCCAATATGGGATCCCATTCGACGATCGACAGCCCGGATTCGGTCAGCCGCGTGATCCCGCCGACGATCACGATCGCCAGCACCATCGCGGCCACGACGAGCAGCCAGATGCCGAACGCGCGCGGGGCGGGGCGGGGGGTGGTGGGGCGGCCGGGCAGGCGGAAGATGGGCAGGTGGACGGCGACGTCGGACATGGCGATGCTTTACGCTGTGGGCGCGGCATTCTCAAATCGTCTTTGCGATGGTGGCTCTCGGCCCGAACATTTTATCTCGCGGGGATGACGGCGAGGGCGAGAATGAGACATTGTATCATTCTCCCGAAGCTGCCACATAGCCGCGCATGGCCAGCCCACCACCCGATCCCAAATCCTCCGCGCAGGAGGACGCCAAGATCGGCAACCTCGATCGTCTCGCGATCGGCCTGTCGAGCCTGTGCCTTGTCCACTGCGTCGCGACGGTGCTGCTCACCGCGGCGCTGGCGTCGGCGGGGGCGGCGCTCGCCAATCCGGCGTGGCACGAGATCGGCTTCGCGGTCGCGATGACGATCGGCGCGGTGGCGCTCGGGCGCGGTTATGCGGCGCATCGCGACCGGCGGCCGCTGCTGCTCGGCGGCGCGGGGCTCGCGCTGATGGGCGTCGGGCTGGTCGGCGCCGAGGGGTTGCCCGAGATCGCGGCGACGATGGCGGGCGTGGTGCTGCTCGCGCTCGCGCATCGCCGGAACGCGCATATCGGCGCGCATGCCGGTCACGATCATCGCCGTGGCCGCGCTCGCGCCGGCCTTGCCGGAACCCCTCCGCACGCCTAGTTTGTCGCGCATGGCAGCGTCACAGGCTCTCGCGCGCAAGCATGATCACGCGCATCATCAGGGCGCGGCGCTCGCCGCTGCCGCGCAGGCGGCGCTCGAGGAGCGCGGCGAGCAATGGACCTCGCTTCGCGCCTCGGTGTTCGACGTGCTGCGGCTCGACAGGCCCGCCTCCGCCTACGACGTCACCGAGCGATTGTCGGCCAGCCAGGGCCGCCGCGTCGCCGCAAACAGCGTGTATCGAATTCTCGACCTGTTCGTCGCGTCGAACCTCGCGCAGCGGATCGAGAGCGCCAACGCCTACATCGCCAATCCGCATCCCGGCTGCCGGCACGACTGCATGTTCCTGGTCTGCGATCGCTGCGGACGCGCGACGCATGTCGACAACGACGCGGTCACCGAGCAGGTGCGCGATGCCGCCCGCCGCGCCGGTTTTTCGCCCGAACGGCCGGTGATCGAGGTCCACGGCCTGTGCGCCGAGTGCAACGCGGCAACAGTGGCGTGACCGCGCAACCTTAAACCTTGTTCACGGTTCGACAGGACGAGACGCTTGGCGTAATGAGCGCGGTCCAAGGAGATGTCTTTGTGTCCGAACGTCCCGTTACCCCGCTGCTCGACAAGATTGATATTCCAGCGGATTTGCGTCGCCTAAAGCCGGATCAGCTGCCCCAGCTCGCGAGCGAACTGCGCGCCGAGATGATCTCCGCCGTGTCGGTCACCGGCGGGCATCTGGGTGCGGGCCTCGGCGTCGTCGAGCTGACCACCGCGATCCATTACGTGTTCGACACGCCGCGCGATCGGCTGATCTGGGATGTCGGCCACCAGGCCTATCCGCACAAGATCCTGACCGGCCGGCGCGACCGCATCCGTACGCTGCGTCAGGGCGGCGGCCTGTCCGGCTTCACGCAGCGCGCCGAGAGCGAATATGATCCGTTCGGCGCGGCGCATTCGTCGACCTCGATCTCGGCGGCGATCGGGTTCGCGGTCGCGAACAAGCTCGCCAAGCAGCCCGGCAAGGCGATCGCGGTGATCGGCGACGGCGCGATGTCGGCGGGCATGGCCTATGAGGCGATGAACAACGCCGAGGCAGCGGGCAACCGGCTGGTCGTGATCCTCAACGACAACGATATGTCGATCGCGCCGCCGGTCGGCGGCCTGTCCGCCTATCTCGCGCGGATGGTGTCGAGCGGCCCGTTCCTGGGGCTGCGCGACATCGCCAAGCGGCTCGCCAAGAAGCTACCGCGCCCGCTCGCGGATGCGGCACGCAAGACCGACGAATATGCCCGCGGCATGACGATGGGCGGCACCCTCTTCGAGGAGCTCGGCTTCTATTATGTCGGGCCGATCGACGGCCACAATCTCGATCATCTTATCCCGATCCTCGAAAATGTCCGCGACGCCGCGCAGGGGCCGATTCTGGTCCACGTCGTCACCAAGAAGGGCCATGGCTATGCGCCGGCCGAGGCGGCGGCGGACAAATATCACGGCGTCCAGAAGTTCGACGTGGTCACCGGCGTGCAGGCCAAGGCCGAGCCCGGCCCGCCTAGCTATACCGGCGTGTTCGCGGGCGCGCTGCTCGCCGAGGCGCAGCGCGATCCGACGATCGTCGCGATCACCGCGGCGATGCCCAACGGCACCGGCCTCGACAAATTCCAGAAGGCGTTCCCCGATCGCACCTTCGATGTCGGCATCGCCGAGCAGCATGCGGTGACGTTCGCGGCCGGCTTGGCCGCGCAGGGCCAGCGCCCCTTCTGCGCGATCTATTCGACCTTCCTGCAGCGTGCCTACGACCAGGTCGTCCACGACGTTGCGATCCAGAATCTGCCGGTCCGCTTCGCGATCGATCGCGCGGGTCTGGTCGGTGCTGACGGCTCGACGCATGCCGGCTCGTTCGACGTGACCTATCTGGCGACCTTGCCCAACATGGTGGTGATGGCGGCTGCGGACGAGGCGGAGCTGGTCCACATGGTCCACACCGCCGCGATGTATGACGACGGCCCGATCGCGCTGCGCTATCCGCGCGGCAACGGCACCGGTGTGGCGCTGCCTGAGACGCCTGAGAAGCTGGAGATCGGCAAGGGCCGCATCGTCCGCGAGGGCAAGAAGGTTGCGATCCTGTCGCTCGGCACGCGGCTGGAGGAGGCGCTCAAGGCCGCCGACAAGCTCGAGGCGCAGGGGCTTTCGACGACGGTCGCCGACCTGCGCTTCGCCAAGCCGCTCGATCAGGCGCTCATCCGCAAGCTGTGCGCGAGCCACGAGGTGGTCGTCACGGTCGAGGAGGGCGCGGTCGGCGGTCTCGGCGCGCATGTGCTGACGCTGGCGTCGGACGAGGGCCTGCTCGACGCGGGCCTCAAGATCCGCACGCTGCGCTTGCCAGACATCTTCCAGGCGCACGACAAGCCCGAGAAGCAATATGCCGAGGCCGGTCTCGACGCCGAAGGCATCGTCGCGAGCGTCAAGACCGCGCTGCGGCACAATTCGGTCGGCGTCGTGGGCGAAGCGCGGGCTTGAGGGCCGGTGCACGGTGTGGACCGTTACCCGGCGAAGGCCGGGGCCCAGGGACGCAGACCCGGCGCTCGTAGCTCTGGGCGCCGGCTTTCGCCGGGGAACGGCTCATTCTAGATATTGCGTCCAGACATGCGAAAGCCGCCGGGGCGCGGGCCGCGGCGGCTTGGGCAGGTCGGCGAGGGCGGCGGTGCCGCCGCTCGGTCGCGGTTGGCGCCTCAATGGATGAGGATGGTGCCGATCGCGAGCGTCTGGGCGCCGATCACCATCGCGAGCATGGCGACGGTTTCGAGAATGCGCATGGGTCGTTCCTTGTTGAGCCGCTTGCTCGAATAGCGAGTGGGTTATGTCCCTGCGGCGACACGACAGATATGCGCGAAGAAACATTATTTCAAGTGACGGACATGAAATTACGATTGCGTGAAGCGCAATCAGTGAACGCGGAGTCGCTGCTTATCCGTTCTTTCCCATGTTCTGGCGAAGGCCGGAGCGTCTTGCAGTGGGCACCGTCCTCGCTCATCCCGCGCTTCGGCTTGCGTCGGAGCACAGAACGGTGCGTTTACGGTGCGAGTATTGGTCTCGCCGGCCCGATCCCCACGCCATGACGAAACTCCGCGCCGACCAGCTGCTCGCCGATCGCGGACTCGCCGAGAGCCGGACGCGCGCGCAGGCGCTGATCCTCGCCGGGCTCGTTTATTCGGGCGATCGCAAGGTCGACAAGGCGGGGCAGCAGCTGCCGGCCGATGCACCGCTCAGCGTCAAGGGGCGCGATCATCCCTGGGTGTCGCGCGGCGGGCTCAAGCTCGATCACGCGCTGACGCATTTCGGCTGGGACGTGACCGGGTCGACCGCGATCGATGTCGGGTCGTCGACCGGCGGCTTCACCGACGTGCTGCTGACGCGCGGCGCCGCCAAGGTGTATGCGGTCGATGTCGGCCACGGCCAGCTCGCCTGGAAGCTGCGCGAGGACGAGCGCGTCGTCGTGCTAGAGCGCACCAATGCGCGCCACCTTACCGCCGAGACGATCCCCGACCGGATCGATCTTGTCGTCTGCGACGCGAGCTTCATCGCGCTGTCGAAGGTACTGCCCGCCGCGCTCGGCCTCGCGCGGCCCGGCGCGCGGCTGGCGGCACTGATCAAGCCGCAGTTCGAGGCGGGGCGCGACGAGGTCGGCAAGGGCGGGGTGGTACGCGATCCCGCGGTGCACCAGGCGGTGTGCGACGACGTCGTCGCCTGGCTGGGCTCGATCGGCTGGGCGGTCGCGGGCGTCGTACCCAGCCCGATCACCGGCCCCGAAGGCAATATCGAATTCCTCGTAGCCGCAATGAA
Organism: uncultured Sphingomonadaceae bacterium; assembly: GCA_964247655.1. Lineage (GTDB taxonomy): Bacteria > Pseudomonadota > Alphaproteobacteria > Sphingomonadales > Sphingomonadaceae > Solisphingomonas. The sequence goes on from CAXTVK010000035.1 coordinate 16,541, forward strand.
ACAGATCGATGCGACGGGCGGTTGACGCGGCGCAGCAAGTCGATACGCCCGGTATGTCGTTCGTTCCGCGCAATGGGGTAGAGTAATGAGCCAGTTGGCGTCGCCGGGCCAGTTGCGGATGTCCTTCGCGCGCGTCGCGCTGGTGACGGTGCCGCTCGTGCTGTTCTTGGGCATCCTGTCGGGCGCGGTCGCCGGCTCGGGCGCGTCCGATCCGTGGTTCGCGAGCCTCGTAAAGCCTGCCGCGATGCCGCCGGCCTGGGCATTCCCCGTCGCCTGGACCTTGCTCTACATCCTGATCGGCGTCGCGCTGGCGATGATCGTTTCGGCGCGCGGCGCCAGCGGACGCTGGATCGGCATCGCGCTGTTCGCCGCGCAGTTCGCGCTCAACTTGGCCTGGTCGCCGCTATTCTTCGCAGCGCACAAGATCGGCGCGGCGTTCGCAATCATCCTGCTGATGATCGTGCTGACGGTCGCGACGGCGCTCGCCTTCGCGCGCATCCGCCAGCGTGCCGCGCTGCTGATGCTGCCGTATCTCGCGTGGATATGCTTCGCCGCCTGGCTCAATCATTCGATTGAGACGCTCAATCCCGGCGGCGCCGCGCTTGCGCCCGCGCAGTCGAGTGCCCAAGTGCAGCTCTGACCCAAACCGGAGACGAGCATGCAATCCGAGAACCGCTTCTTCGACGACCTCGTCAAGCTGATGAACGGCGTCGCCGGCACCGTCGCGGGCGCGGGACGCGAGGCCGAGGGCCAGTTGCGCGAGAAGATGAAGGGCGTGTTCGGCGGGATGGATTTCGTCAGCCGCGAGGAGTTCGACGCGGTCAAGGCGATGGCCGCCGCCGCGCGTGATGAGGCCGATGCGCTCAAGGCGCGGCTCGACAAGATCGAAGGCCGGCTGCACGAAACCGGCGC
>CAXTVK010000035.1:17552-22189 GCA_964247655.1 uncultured Sphingomonadaceae bacterium
GCCGGCGCGCACCGCCGCCACAGCTTGGCCCGCGGCGAACGCTGCGCTAGGGACGGGCAGATGACACTCGACGAACTCGAGGACGCGCGCGGCGAGGCGACGCCGCCGATCGACATGCTGGAAAGCTATTTCCAGGCGCATGGCTGGGCGTGCGAGCGGCTCGGCGAGGACGAGGTCACCGCCACCGTGCAGGGCAGCTGGACGCAGTACGAACTACGCGGCGTCTGGCGCCCCGAGGACCGCGTGCTGCAATTCCTCGCACTCCCCGACATCCGCGTCCCCGCCGACAAGCGCCTCGCGGTCTACGAGACGATCGGCCTGATCAACGAACAGCTCTGGCTCGGCCATTTCGAGCTGTGGGCGGCCTCGGGCCTCGCGCTCTACCGCAACGCCTCGCTGATCGAAGGCGACGGCGAGAGCGTGCTCAGCCTCGACCAGGCCGAGACGCTGATAGAGACCGCGATCGACGAGTGCGACCGCTTCTATCCGGTGTTCCAGTTCGTGCTGTGGGGCGACAAGACGCCTGCCGACGCGATCGCCTCCGCGCTGATCGAGACACGGGGCGAAGCGTGACGACCGTCGCCGGGAACGGCCCGATCTGGCTCGCGGGCGCCGGAAACATGGGCGGCGCGATGCTGCGCGGCTGGCTGGGGCAGGGGATCGCGCCCGATCGCATCACCGTCATCCGGCCCTCGGGCGCGCCCGTCGCGGACGGCGTCGCGGTGTTCAGGGCGCCGCCGCCGGACGGCGAGATGCCTGCGGTGCTGGTGCTTGCGATGAAGCCGCAGAAGCTCGACGAGGCGGCGCCCGCGCTCGGTGCCCTGGTGGGCGAGGGGACGTTGCTCGTCTCGGTGATCGCGGGCGTCGAGATCGCGTCGCTGGCTAGGCGCTTCCCCCGGCACCGCGCGATCGTTCGCGTCATGCCCAACACGCCGGTTGCGATCGGCAAGGGCGTGCTGCTGCTCCACGCCGCGGATGCCGATGCCGCCGCGCGCGCCGAGACCGAGGCACTGGTCGCCCCGCTCGGCGCGATCGAATGGATTGCCGACGAGGCGCTGTTCGGTGCTGCCAGCGCGCTTTCGGGCTGCGGCCCCGCGTTCCTGTTCCGCTTCGTTGATGCGCTGGCGAAGGCCGGCGAGAGGCTCGGTCTTGCCGCGGACCAGGCGGCGCGCCTCGCGGTCGCCACCGTCGAGGGCGCCGCGATGCTCGCCGCTGGATCGGACGAGAGCCCCGCATGCCTCGCCGACCGCGTCGCCAGCCCCGGCGGCTCGACCCGTGCCGGCATCGACGTCATCGACGACGGCGGTGCGCTCGATGCGCTGATGGCGCACGTGCTGGCGGCGTCGGCCAAGCGCAACGCGGAGATGGCGGCGGCGGCGCGGTAGAATGCGTCGGCAACGTCGGCTGCCCGCCGCTCTCGGCCGATCGAACGGTGCCGACGACATCTTCGGAGCCGCCGCCGATAGTAAGTGCGACATTGTGCCGCGGCAGGTTTAGGACTAGGCGGCGCGCATTCGCATGGACCCGGTGCAATTCCGGGTGGCTATTCCGGCCGCCGATCCGCCGGACAACGCATATCGCATCCTGTCGGGCGCCGTCCAGATGAGCGGCGACTGCGCGAACCCTGCGGACGGACGATCATGAACACGCAGTCTTTCGGTCGGTATTGCGCGGAATGGTTCGACGACGCGGGCAGCGCGCGGCGCGACATACTCGCAGGTATGGTCGGCACGTTTGCGCTGATCCCCGAGGTCATCGCCTTCTCCTTCGTGGCCGGTATCGATCCGGAGGTCGGGCTTTTCGCGTCGTTCGTAATCGGCATCGTCATCGCCTTCGCCGGCGGCCGCCCCGCGATGATCTCTGGTGCGGCCGGATCGGTCGCGCTCGTCGCGGCGGCGCTGGTGCACGGGCACGGCCTGCAATATCTGCTCGCCGCCACCGTGCTTGCCGGCCTGCTTCAGATCGCGTTCGGCGCGATCAGGCTCGACGTGCTGCTCCGCTTCGTGTCGCGTTCGGTTCGAACCGGATTCGTCAACGCGCTGGCGATCCTGATCTTCTCCACTCAAGTGCCGCAGATGCTGGGCGTCACGTGGCATACCTATGCGATGATCGCGGGTGGGCTGGCGATCATCTATCTGGCGCCGCGGCTCACCACGGCGGTGCCGTCGCCGCTGATCTGCATCGTCGTGCTGACGGCGATCGGAGTCGCCTTCCCGATGCCCATCCACACCGTCGGCGATCTTGGGCGCCTGCCCGCATCGCTGCCCTCGTTCGGCCTTCCCGACGTGCCGGTCAGCCTGGGCATGCTGCGGGTCGTCGCGCCCTATGCGTTCGCTATGGCGGCGGTCGGCCTGCTGGAATCGATGATGACGGCGAGCGTCGTCGACGATCTCACCGAGACGACCAGTTCCAAGTCCCGCGAGTGCACGGGGCTCGGTCTGGCCAACGTCGCGGCCGGGCTGTTCGGCGGCATCGCCGGCTGCGGCATGATCGGCCAGACGGTCGGCAATGTGCGGTACGGCGGCAGGGGGCGCCTCTCGACGCTGGTGGCCGGCGTCTTCCTGCTGATCGTCATGGTCCCACTGCGCCACTGGGTCGCGCAGGTTCCGGTCGCGGCGCTCGTCGCGATCATGATCATGGTATCGGTCAGCACCTTCTCGTGGGGCTCGCTCGTCGATCTGGTCCGCCATCCGAAAGTGTCGGGCGTCGTCATGCTCGCCACCGTCGCTGTGACGGTCGCGACCCACGATCTGTCCGCCGGCGTGGCGATCGGCGTGCTGCTCAGCGGCATCTTCTTCGCGTTCAAGGCGGCGCAGTTGATGCTGGTGCAGGTTGATCACGACGCGGCGACGGACACGCGGATCTACACGGTCTCCGGCCAGATCTTCTTCGCGAGCGCCGACGCCTTCGCCGATGCGTTCGATCTGCGCGACACCGCGGCCAATGTGCGGATCGACCTGACCGCCGCGCACCTTTGGGACGTCACCGCGGTCGGCGCGTTGGAGGGCGTCGTCGCCAAGATGCGGCGCCATGGCGCGAACGTCGCGCTGATCGGATTGAACCAGGCCAGTGCCCTTCTGGTCGATCAACACGGGCCGCTCGTCCGGCCGGTTCCGCTCTAACGGAGGGTCCGGACTGCGAGGGCTGGCACGTGACGGTGAGCGCCGCGCGGCCCCGACGTACGCTCCCGTCTACCCCCGCAGCTTCGCCAGCATCGGCCGCTCCGCCGCGGGCACCAGCCCTTCGAGCACCAGCCAGAACCCCGCCACCGCGGCGGGCCCCGCCTCGACATAGGCCGCCGACAGCCGCGCGCGCAGCTTCTCGAACAATTCGCCCTCGAACGCGGCGCCCACGGGCGTCAGCCGCAGCAGGCGCTGCCGGCGATCGTCGCGCCCGACGCGGCTCTCGATCATCGCGCGCGCGGAGAGATCGCCGATCACGCGGCCGAGCGACTGCTTGGTGATACCGAGCAGCCCGAGCAGCGCGCTCACCGTCAGGTCGGGCTGGCGCGCGACGAAGTAGAGCACGCGGTGATGCGCGCGACCGAGGCCTTCGGCGGCCAGCCGCTCGTCGATCGCGCCGAGCAGCCGACCATAACCGAAATGCATCAGCTCGACGCCGCGCCGGATCTCGGCTTCGCGCAGGAAGAGCGGGGAGGCGGGGCTTTGTGAGACAGCCATGTTGACCCGCCTATGCCTGCTGCCTAGTCGGAGCAAGCGTCTGTCGACGACCCGCCGCGTGCAAGATCGGATCGTCCATGCCAGCCAACCATCCCGCGCCCCGCCTGCCGCGTTTCCCCGTCGCGGTTATCTTCGACATGGATGGTACGCTGCTCGACACCGAAGCGGCGCACCGCACCGCGATGCAGGCGGCGGCCGGCGCGATCGGGCTCGATTTTCCCGATGCGCTGTTTCTCGATCTGGTCGGCGTCCACCGCGACGCCAACGCGCGCACGCTGCTCGATCGGTTCGGCGCGGATTTCCCGATCGACGATTTCCACCGCGACGCCGATGCGCGGTTCGAGGCTATGTGGCGCGACGGCGTCCCGCTGCGCCCCGGCGCGCGCGAGACGCTGGAATGGCTCGCGGCGCGCGGCCTGCCGATGGCGATCGCGACCTCAACGTCGAGCCCGTTCGCCGAGCAGCGGCTGGCGCATGCCGGGCTCGCACATTTCTTCGCCGCCGTCGTGACGCGCAGCGACGTGACGCGGCCCAAGCCCGATCCGCAGCCCTATCTGCTCGCCGCCGGGCGGCTCGGCGTCGTTCCGCGCAAGTGCGTCGCGGTCGAGGATTCGCCGAACGGTCTGCGCGCCGCGGCGGCGGCGGGGACGATGGCGCTGCTGGTGCCCGATCTGGTGCCGCCGAGCGACGACGCGGCCTCGCTCGCGCACGCGATCCTCTCTGATCTCGCCGCGGTGCGCGCGCTGATCGCGGCGGCGCCGGATGCGGGATGACATGCGCGCACAGGGTTCCCTCGCACCAAAAGCCCGGCTAAGGACCGGCCGGCCTTGGGGCGTCGCCAAGCGGTAAGGCACCGGCTTTTGATGCCGGCATTCGCAGGTTCGATCCCTGCCGCCCCAGCCAATTCCCAGCCAAGCCGCTGTGATCACTGAGTTTTCAGGATCATGTCCCAGCAAC
>CAXTVK010000036.1:0-22070 GCA_964247655.1 uncultured Sphingomonadaceae bacterium
GCCCGTGCAAGCGTACGCTGGTTCGAATCCAGCCCCTTCCACCACCGCCGGGGCGTAACCGACCGGGCCAGGCTGGCCCCGTTCGGAAAATCTCCTATCTTGGGCAAAGAGATATTGCCGCCGATGGAGCACCGCATGACGGACAAGAGCATGACACCGCCCTGGGATCAGCCCGCCACGCTGATCGACCTCGACGGGACGACGCCGCTGATCGCGACGGTGCGCGATTGCGTGCGACACTTTGCGGTGTTCAAGCCCAGCGCCAAGGCCGACGCGCGTATCCTGCTGACCGCGCCGATCGCGCGGGTCGGTCGCAAGACGCGGACCTGGGTGCTCAACCCCGACGAGATCGACGCGCTCGCCTACCAGCTCGCGGTCGAGCAGGACGACTGACGGTCTCACCAACTGAATGGGGCCTGTCGATCGGCTCCACCGTCCGTTAAGGTGCGCCTGCTATTACGGTTGCATGACACCGATGGTCCCCACCGATCCCGCCGCCCGCGATTTCGCGATCGATTGCTTCATGGAGGACTGGGCATCCGGTCGCGCCGAACCGCAGGACGGCGACCGGCTGAAGTCGCAGCTCCGCGCCATCGGCGACGTCGCGCGGCTGGAGCGCGTGGCGCGGCATATCGGGATGCGGGGCTGAGCCGTACGCACATTACCCCAAACCGTTCGTCCTGAGTAGCCATTGAGCCTGTCGAAATGGCGTATCGAAGGATGGTGGCCTGGCGGGGCCCTTCCTTCGATACGGGTCTTCGGCTGCGCTCAGCCCCTACTCAGGACGAACGGTTTGGTATGAGTAAGGCAATTTCCCTCAAAACGTATTCCGCCCCACCCGGATCGCGCCCCTAGGCGCGACCAGCATCCGCGCCGCCGCCGCCGGATCGCGCGTGACGATCATCAGGCGGTCGTCCTTGTGGATGCGCTCCTCGGGTAGCGGGCGGCGCATGGCCTCGTCGTCGCGGCCGATGCGGACGATCAGATAGGCGCCGCTGCCGAGCCGCTCGGCCTCCTTGACGCTCAGCCCGGCCGCGGCGCTGCGCGCGCCGATCACCAGCGATTCGAGGCTGAGCCCGACGCCTTCGAGCAGCTGCTCGGCGCCGTGGACGCCGGCCTCGTCGCGCGCGGCGCGGCTCTCGGGATAGAGCACCATCCGCGCGATCCGCTCGGCGCCGATATGCGTCGGCAGCACGACCTGGTCGGCGCCGGCGTGGCGCAGCTTGCTCTCGGTCGTCGGCGCCTCGCCGCGCGCGATGATCTCGATGCCGGGCGCGAGATTGCGCGCGCTCAAGGTGATGAACACGTTGGCGGCGTCGTTGGGCAGCACCGTCGCCAGCACCCGCGCGCGCAGGATACCGGCGGCGATCAGCGCCTCCTCCTCGGTCGCGTCGCCCGCCATCGCCAGATGCCCCGCCGCCTCCGCCTCGGCGAGCCGCCCGGCATCGCGTTCGAGCACGACCAGCGGGATGCCGCCGGTCGCGAGATCGCGCGCGAGCAGCACGCCGATCCGGCCGTAACCGCAGATCAGCACATGGTCGGTGAGCTTGTCGATCTTGGCCTGCATACGGGTCGGGCTCAGCAATTGGCGCAGCTGCATCACGGTGAACAGCTGAACGATCGCGCTGGTGAGCAGTATCATGCCGGTGCAGCCGAGCACCATCGTCGCCATCGTGACCGCATGCAGATAGGGCGTGTCGATCGCGTGCACTTCGCCGTAGCCGACGGTGTAGACGGTCAGCGCGACCATGTAGCTCGCATCGGCGAAGCTCCACCCCGCCTCCATATAGGCGAAGGTGGCGCCGGTGACGACGACCGCCATGTAGGCGAGGATCGAGACGAGGTTGCGCACGGGCGAACCGAGCACGGTCTCTCCGGTGAATTTTTGCGTCATCGTCGTGCTCCCCGGTCGCATCAAGGCCGGTGCGGGGCGCGGCGTCAACCAGTGCGGATTCGCGGCGCAGGTGGCATGGCGAGAACCACAACATCGTCACTCCGGGTCGACGGTGAGTGGAAGAATGACTTGTGACGCTGGCGTGTCCCGACATTCAGGCAATAGCTGAAAAGTCCTCCCCCGCCAGGGGGAGGGGGACCATCCGAAGGATGGTGGAGGGGGAGGACGGGGGCGGCGCTGCTATGGAGGACGCGCCGCCATCCTCCCCCTCCGTCGCCTCCGGCGCCACCTCCCCCTGGCGGGGGAGGACTTTTTGAATGTCGATCCGCCTAGGCGTCGACGAGCGCCCTGACCCGCCGCGCCTCGATCGGCTTGCCGCCGAGTTCCTCGGGCGCGAAGTCGTCGACCGCGATCACCGCCGCTGTCGCCGCGTCCGCCGCTTCGAGCTGCGCGCGTTCGGCGGCGGAAATCCGGTCGCCTGCCTGCCGCCAATCCTTGATCCGCGCCTTGTGGAGCCGATCGAGGATCGGTTGCGCGTCGGTCACCAGCGCGAACGCCTTGCCGAGCTTCGACACCGCATCGTCGCCGTGGCCCCGATAGATGTTCGCGGTCAGCCGGTCGCGCGCCGCGGACGGCTCGGTGAGGATCGCGGCGCACTGGCGCACCAGCCGATCCGACGGCCCGCGCCGCCGCCTGCCGAACGGCATCACGAAAATCCGCAGCATCCAGCGCACCGCGCGACCCGGCATGTTGGCGAAGATCTCGTCGAAGCGGCTCTCGATCGTCGCGAAGCCCGCCTCCATGCAATAGCGCAGCAGCACGAAGTCGGAATCCTGCCGCCCCTCGTCCTCCCAGCGCTTCAAGGCGCCGGCGAGCAGATACAGTTCGGACAGCACGTCGCCGAGCCGCGCCGAGAGCAGCTCGCGACGCTTGAGTTCGCCGCCCAGCGTCAGGAACGCGATGTCGGATGTGAAGGCGAAGGCGGCGGCGTAGCGCGACATCTGCCGGTAGAAGCGCGTCGCCTTGCCCGCGCGCGGGGCGGGCGCGAACACGCCCGCGGTCCACGTGCGCGCGAAGGTGCGGATCGCGGTCTTGAGCGAATGCGCGACATGCTTCCACAGCACCGCGTCGAGATTGGTCAGCGCCAGCGCGCGGTCGGGCTCGCCGATCGCGCGGACCTCGTCGAGCAGATAGGGGTGCGATCGGATCGCGCCCTGGCCGAACACCATCAGGCTGCGCGTCAGGATGTTGGCGCCCTCCACGGTGATCGCGACGGGGACGGAGCGGTAGCTGTTGCCCAGATAATTGTTGGGCCCGTCGATGATCGCCTTGCCGCCGTGGACGTCCATCGCGTCGTCGATGACGGTGCGCATCCGCTCGGTCGCATGCAGCTTCATGATCGAGGAAATGACCGCGGGATGATGCCCCATGTCGAGCCCCGCGCAGGTCAGCCGGCGCGCGCCGTCGAGCAGATAGGCGTTGGCGGCGATCCGCGCGAGCCGCTCCTGGATGCCCTCGAACGCCGCGATCGGCAGGTGGAACTGCGTGCGGACGCGCGCATAGGCGCCCGTCGCATGCGCGGCGAACGCGGCGGCGGCGGCGGACTGCGAGGGCAGCGAGATGCCGCGGCCGGCGGCCAGCGCGCTCATCAGCATCTTCCAGCCCTGGCCGACGCGCTCGCGTCCGCCGATGATGTGATCCATCGGGATGAACACGTCGTGCCCCGCATTCGGGCCGTTCATGAACGCCTGCATCGCGGGGAGATGCCGCCGCCCGATCTCGACGCCGGGCAGGTCGGTGGGGACGAGCCCGACGGTGATACCGATATCCTGCTCGCCGCCGAGCAGCCGATCCGGATCGCGCAGCTTGAACGCGAGGCCGAGGATCGTCGCGACCGGCCCCAGCGTGATGTAGCGCTTGTGCCAGTTGAGCCGGATGCCGAGCACCCGCTCGCCGCGCCACTCGCCATGCGTCACGACGCCCTCGTCGATCATCGAGGCGGCGTCCGATCCGGCCTCGGGCGAGGTCAGGCCGAAGGCGGGGATTTCGCGGCCGTCGGCGAGGCGGGGCAGCCAATATTGCTGCTGCGCCGTGGTGCCGAAGCGCAGGATCAGCTCGCCCGGCCCGAGCGAATTGGGCACCATCGCGGTCACCGCCACCGCCGACGAGCGCGTCGACAGCTTGCGCACCACCTCCGAATGCCCGAACGCCGAGAAGCCCAGCCCGCCATGTTCTTTGGGAATGATCATCCCGAAGAATTTCTCGCGTTTGAGCAGATCCCAGGCCTCGGGCGGCAGGTCGTGCGCCTGCGTGATCGTCCAGTCGTCGGCGAGCGCGCACAGCGCCTCGACCGGGCCGTCGAGGAACGCCTGCTCTTCGGCGGAGAGCTTGGCGGGGGGCACCGCGAGCAGCGCGTCCCAATCGGGATTGCCCGTGAACAGCGATGCGTCGAGCCAGGTGTCGCCCGCATCGATCGCCTCGGCCTCGGTCGCCGACAGCGCGGGCATCACGCCCTGGGCGGCGTTCAGGATCGGGCGGGTGAGATAGTCGCGGCGCAGCGTCACGGCGGTCATGATGGATCCTCTCGTTCCATCAGGCAACGCAAGGCGGGGCGGAGAGGTCCATCATGGGTAAGCGAAGCAACAGGCGATCGGGGTGGATCGCTAACGGCGGAGCGCCCACACTGCGAGGATCAGGACACTCCACATCGCGACGCTGAAGACGATGCTGGCGGCGAAGCCGGCCAGCGCGCGCCGGGACATCGGGGGCTCTGTCATCGGGGCGTCCTCCAGCGGCGATCCACCGAGCCATAGAGCTCGGCGGATCGGCGCCAATCCCGACTTTGGTCTAACATGGATCAGTAACGATCGTCGCTTCAACCGAAGCCGACCACCTCGTGCGGCACATAGGGCGCCTCGAGCCGATCGACCTCGTCGTCGGTAAGTTCGATGTCGAGCGCGGCGATCGCATCGTCGAGATGCGCGATCTTGGAGGCGCCGACGATCGGCGCGGAGACCTCGGGCTTGTCCAGCACCCAGGCAAGCGCGATCTGCGCGCGCGGCACGCCGCGTTCGGCGGCGATCGCGGCGACCGCCTCGACCACCTTGCGGTCGGCCTCCGCGGTCTTCGCGTAGAGCGTCGTGCCGAACTTGTCGGTCTGCGAGCGCCCGGTCTCGTCGTCCCAGTCGCGCGTCAGTCGGCCGCGCGCGAGCGGGCTCCACGGGATCACGCCGACGCCTTCGGCCTCGCACAGCGGCAGCATCTCGCGCTCCTCCTCGCGGTAGAGCAGGTTGACGTAGTTCTGCATCGTCACGAACCGCGTCCAGCCATTCGCCTCGGCGACGTGGAGCATGGTGGCGAACTGCCAGGCGTACATCGACGAGGCGCCGATATAGCGTGCCTTGCCCGCCTTCACGACGTCGTGCAGCGCCTCGAGCGTCTCCTCGATGGGCACTTCGGGATCGAAGCGGTGGATCTGGTAGAGATCGACATAGTCGGTGCCGAGGCGCTTCAACGACGCGTCGATCTCGGCGAAGATCGCCTTGCGGCTCAGGCCTCCGCCATTGGGCCCCTTGCGCATCGCGCCGTGCACCTTGGTGGCGATCACCACTTCGTCGCGGCGCGTATATTCTTTCAGCGCGCGGCCGACGATCTCTTCGGAGGTGCCGTCCGAATAGACGTTGGCGGTATCGAAGAAATTGATCCCCGCCTCGACCGCGCGTCGCAGTATCGGACGGCTCGTCGCTTCGTCCAGCGTCCATTCATGATTGCCGCGATCAGGGATGCCGAAAGTCATGCAGCCGAGACACAGCGGCGAGATGTCGAGGCCGGTATTGCCGAGCTTGGCGTAATCCACGATGTCGGTCTCCAGGTAAGTATCGATCGTCGAGATCGATGTGGTCGGTGCATTTAATGCTTCTGTCGGCGTCGTCTCTCTGTAGAAGCGGCGCGTCGGATGCGGGAGAGGCGAGGGTTGAAGCGATTGCTATGTAGGGTTCTCGGTCACCGGCCCGATCGCCGTAGGGTCTGGAACGACGGTCTCGATTTTCGTGCACCCTGTCATCGCTGCGGCGCGCCGATGCTGCGCATGCTCGATCGCCGCTGGCACGTCTTCGATCCCGCCAGAGACGGGGATCCGATCCGCAAGCGCACCCGCCATGACGAACCGACATCGGACTGATCGCGTTCCGTCGCTCGGCTGAGGTATTTTCGGCTTCGCTGAATCGTCGGCCGCCTCCGCTTCGATTTTCCTCCCCCGCCAGGGGGAGGTGGCGCCGAAGGCGACGGAGGGGGAGGGCGGCGGCGCGTTCGCGATGACGATACCGCCGTCCTCCCCCTCCACCATCCTTCGGATGGTCCCCCTCCCCCTGGCGGGGGAGGATTTCCGCTATCGCCTGAATGACGACACGCCCTAGGCGTCCGCCCCCGCCGCGAACGTGTCGCAGGCGGCGGGATCGCCGCTGTCGATGCCCTTCTTGAGCCATTCCATCCGCTGCGCCGAGGTGCCGTGGGTGAAGCTGTCGGGCACGACGCGGCCCTGCGCCTGCTGCTGCAGCGTGTCGTCGCCGATCGCATGCGCCGCCTTGAGCCCACCCTCGACGTCGCCGGGCTCGATCCGGTCGCGGTTGTTCGCCGCCCACACGCCCGCGAAGCAATCCGCCTGCAGCTCGATCTTGACCTGCAGCGCATTGCCTTCGGTCGCGCTCACCTGATGCTGCTGCTCGCTGACCTTGGGCAGGATGCCCATCAGGTCTTGAACGTGATGGCCGACCTCGTGCGCGATCACATAGGCCTGCGCGAAATCGCCGGGCGAACCGAACTTGGTCTTGAGCTCGTCGTAGAATTCGGTGTCGAGATAGACGCGCTTGTCGGTCGGGCAGTAGAACGGCCCCATCGCGGTCTGCGCCGCGCCGCAGCCGGATTGGCCGTTGCCGCTGTAGAAGATCAGCCCGGCGGGCGTATATTGCTTGCCCTGCTGCTGGAAGATCTTGGCCCACGTATCCTCGGTCGAGGCGAGCACCTGGCAGGAGAATTTGCTCGCCGCATCGACCGCGCAGGCCTTGGTCGCGCCGTCGTGCGTCAGCGCGGGTTCGCCGTTGCCGGTGCCCGGCAGCACGCTCTGCCCGCCGCCCATCAGCGCCATCGGATTGGCGCCGAAGATCAGCGCACCGATGACGAGCACGACGATCCCGCCGATCCCGAAGCGGCTCGCGACGATGCCGAACAGCAGCCCGAACAGGCCGCCCCCGCCGCCGCCGCCGAACCCGCCGCCGCCGCCGAAATTCTCGCCGCGCTCGTCGCCGACATTGTCGCTGGTCCGATAGTCGTCGAGCCGCATGCGGCGTCTCCCGTGGTGAGCAGCGACAATGCCCCGGATCGCCGGGAGTTGCAAAGCGCGGGCGAACCGCCGCTTGATGCGTCGCGGCTTCGCGGTACAAGCGCGCGATATCGGCCGCCGCCCGGCGCGAAACGGAGTATGCCATGTTCCTTCGGGGCAAGACCGCGCTGATCACGGGCTCCACTTCGGGGATCGGGCTCGCCTACGCGCACGCGCTCGCCGCCGAGGGTGCGGCGGTGATGATCAACGGCTTCGGCGACGCCGCCGCGATCGACGCGGAGCGTACGGCGTTGGCCAATGCGAGCGGCGCAGAGGCGCTCTATTCGGACGCCGACATGGCAGATCCGGCGGCGATCGCCGCGATGGTGGCGACGTGCGCGCAAAAACTCGGCGGCCCCGACATCGTCATCGCCAATGCCGGCATCCAGCACGTCGCGCCGATCGAGGATTTCCCGCTCGACCAGTGGGATCGGATCATCGCGATCAACCTGTCGTCGGCCTTCCACCTGATGCGCGCCGCGATCCCCGCGATGAAGGCGAAGCGCTGGGGCCGGATCATCACCACCGCTTCGGCGCACTCGCTCGTCGCCTCGCCGTTCAAGTCGGCCTACGTCACCGCCAAGCACGGCATCGCCGGCCTCACCAAGACGGCCGCATTGGAGGTCGCGACCTGCGGGATCACGGTCAACTGCATCTCGCCCGGCTATGTCTGGACGCCGCTGGTCGAGCGCCAGATCCCCGACACGATGAAGGCCAGGGGCCTGACCCGCGAGCAGGTGATCGACGACGTGCTGCTAACCGCGCAGCCGACGAAGCAGTTCGTCACGCCCAAGCAGGTGGCGGCGCTCGCGCTGTTCCTCTGCCGCGACGAGGCGGCGCAGGTGACCGGCGCCAACTATTCGATGGACGGCGGCTGGACCGCGGCATAGCGGCGATTGCGGGCGGCGATTGTCGGCGGCGCCCCGGCCGGGCTAAGGTCGCAGCGATTGTCGTCGAAAGGTCGTTGATGCGCGTGGTCCGGTCCGTTGCCCTGTTGCTGCTCGTGGGCCTGGCGACGGGGTGCGCGACCCGGGAACCGTGCCCCAAGCCCAATGCGGCGAGCGATCAGGCCGGCGCCAACGGCACGCTCGATTGGCACGACGTCATCACCGATCCCGATCATCTCCGGCTGCGCGCGTGGCGCAAGGCGATGGTCGATGGCCTCACCAAGGCGCGCGCGAGCGGCCAGGGCGCCAAGATCGACGCCGAAGGCAAGCTGCTCGATCCCGATGCGGGGCTCGACGGCGCGACGCTGCCCGTCGGCTTCTATCGCTGCCGCGTGATCAAGCTCGGCGCCAAGACCGCGGGCCACGACGATTACATCGCCTATCCCGCGCATCGCTGCCAGGTCCGCCCGTCGGATACGGTGACGCGGCTGGTCGAACTCAACGGGCTGCAAAAGCCCTCGGGCCGGCTCTACCAGGACGGGCCCTCGCGCGTCGTGTTCCTGGGCACGATGATCCTCGGCGACGAGGTCAAGCCGATCGCCTACGGCCGCGATTCGGACCGCGACGTCGTCGGCGTCGTCCAGCGCGTCGAGCCCAAACGCTGGCGGATGATCATGCCGCAACCGGCATGGGAATCGCTCGCCGACGTGATGGAACTGACGCCGGAGGGGTAGGGCTGACTTGATCCTCCCCGAGCTTACTCGGGGAGGGGGACCGCCGGCGAAGCCGGTGGTGGAGGGGAAGGCTACAGACGCGGCCGAAAGGCTAAGGGATAGGCGCACACCCCCGCCCCGTTCGTCCTGAGTAGCCGTTGAGCTTGTCGAAATGGCGTATCGAAGGATGCTGGCGTAACGCGTGCCACATCCTTCGATACGGGCCTTCGACTACGCTCGGTCCCTACTCAGGACGAACGGATTAGAAAAATCCAAACCTTACCAGGGCTCGTCCAGCGTGACGTGCCCGTCGCGCTTGAGCGCTTCGATCGCGCGCTTGATCTGCTGGCTGTCGCCGCGCGGCAGCACCAGCACCGCGTCGCGCGTGGCGATCACGATCACGTCGTGCACGCCGACCGCGACCACCAGCGGGCCTTCGCTGCGGATCAGGCAGTTGGTCGTGTCGATCGCGAGCACCTCGCCGTGGTGCGCGTTGCCGTCGAGGTCCTTGATCGCGAGCTCGTGCAGCGCGTCCCAGCTGCCGACGTCGGACCAGCCCATGTCGACGGGCACCACCGCGACGCGCTCGGCCTTCTCCATCACCGCATAGTCGATCGAGTCGTTGGGCGAGCGGCCGAAGGACTGCGATTCGGGGTGGATGCGCCGGTTCTCGTGGGTGGCCTTGTCGATCGCTTCGTGCGCGGCGGTCGCCATGCCGGGCGCATGTTCTTCGAGCGCGGCGATGTAGCTCGCCGCGGTGAACAGGAAGATGCCGCCGTTCCAGCTGTGCATCCCGTCGTCGACATAGGTCTGCGCGGTGACGCGATCGGGCTTTTCCACGAAGCGCTCGACGCGCTGCACGCCGGGCGCGATCTCCTCGCCGCGGCGGATATAGCCGTAGCCCGTCTCGGCCGCGCTCGGCGTGATCCCGAAGGTGACCAGCCAGCCCGCCTCGACCAGCGGCACCGCGCGCTCGATCGCGGCGTGGAAGGCGGGCAGATCGGCGATGACGTGGTCGCTGGGCATCACCAGCAGGATCGCGTCCGGCTCCGCGGCGAAGGCGGCGAGCGCGATCGCGGGGCCGGTGTTGCGCGCGGCGGGCTCGAGGATCAGCGCGCCGGTCTCGATCCCGGCGGCCTCGAGCTGCGCCTCGATCTCGTCGGCATGCGCCGCGCTCGCCACCACCATCGGCGCGGCGAATCGCTCGGTGCCGCTGGCGCGCGCGACGGTGAGCTGGAGCATCGTCTCGACGTGCGTCAGCGCGAGCAGCTGCTTGGGTCGGCCCGTGCGCGATAGCGGCCACAGGCGGGTGCCCGATCCTCCCGACAGGATGACAGGGGTGATCCGGCGCCGTTCCGTCATGCTACAACCTTGATTCCGGTACGCCCTTCCGGATGGAGGGCTGGCGTGAGATGCCTCAATCTCCGCGAACGACGCAAGGTTTCAGGAAATATTTGTCAATTTGGGCGACACTGTGTTGACGCGGGTCAGGCCAACCCGGACCGGAGCGTAGCGTGATCAGACTGTTCAAGCATTATGTGCCCCACGCCGTGCTGTTGCTCGGACTGGTCGACGTCGTGCTGCTGATCGTCACCGCCGAGGCGAGCTGGGTGCTGCGCGCCTGGCAGATCGGCATGACAATCACGCCGGTCACCGATCGGATGGGGCCGATCCTCACCTTCACGGTCGCGGTCGAGGTCGCGATGATCGCGGTCGGCGTCTACGGGCTCGAGGCGCTGCAATCGGTGCGCTTCGCCTGCGTGCGGCTGATCGTCGCGGTCGCGCTGGGGATGATCTTCATCTCGGTCTTCTCCTTCCTGTTCCCGGGCGTGACGCTGTGGCGCTCGAACGCGCTCTACGCCGCGCTGATCGCGCCGACGCTGTTGACGATCTCGCGAATGCTGCTCGGCACCGCGCTCGGCTCGGAGGCGTTCAAGCGCCGCGTCATAGTGCTGGGTGCCGGCCCGCGCGCCGCGCGGATCAAGGCGCTGGCGGACAAGCCCGGCGCGGGCTTCATCGTCTGCGGCTTCATCGGCATGAACGACGGCCCCGATGCGGTGCGCGGCGCGATCAACCGCGGCGCGATCGAGAGTCTCGGCGATCATGTCGTCAACCTCAAGGCCTCCGAGGTGGTGCTCGCTCTGCAGGAGCGCCGCAACGCGCTGCCGCTGCAGGATCTGCTGCGGATCAAGACGACGGGCGTCCACGTCAACGAACTCTCGACCTTTCTCGAGCGCGAGACCGGCCGCGTCGATCTCGCGACCGCGAGCCACAGCTGGCTGATCTTCTCGGACGGCTTCTCCTCGGGGCGATTTGTCTCGACCGTCGCCAAGCGCTTGTTCGATATCCTGGCGAGCCTGCTGCTGCTGATCCTGTCGGCGCCGGTGATGCTGCTCACCGCGCTGGCGGTGAAGATCGAGAGCAAGGGCCCCGCCTTCTACCGGCAGAAGCGCGTCGGGCTGTTCGGGGTCGAGTTCGACGTCATCAAGCTGCGTTCGATGCGGCAGGATGCGGAAGTGGCGGGGCTGGCGGTGTGGGCGCAGGAGAACGATCCGCGCGTCACCCGCGTCGGCCGCTTCATACGCATGGTCCGCATCGACGAGCTGCCGCAGGTCTGGGTGGTCTTGAAGGGCAAGATGAGCTTCGTCGGGCCGCGCCCCGAGCGCCAGCAGTTCGTTACCGACCTGACGACGCAACTGCCCTTCTATGCCGAGCGCCACATGGTGAAGCCCGGCATCACCGGCTGGGCGCAGATCAACTATCCGTATGGCGCCAGCCTTGAGGATGCGCGCAACAAGCTCGAATATGATCTCTATTACGCCAAGAACTACACGCCCTTCCTCGACATCCTGATCCTGCTGCAGACGGTGCGCGTGCTGTTGTGGCCGTCAGGCGCGAGATAGGCGCCGTGGCCAGCGGAGTCCTCAATCCCTCGCGCACCGCGGTGCTGCGCGGGCTCGCGATCGGCGCCTCGCTCGCCTATCTTGCGATGACGGTCGTGCTGCTCGCCGCGGTCGAGCCGCTCGGCATCGGCTATGCCTGGGTGGCGCGCGTCATCGTCACCTTCGGCGCGGTGTTCGCCGCGATGCTGCTGCTGCCGCGCGGCCGCGCGCGCAGCTGGCTGCGGCTGCAGGTCGCCAAGCATCTCTTCCGCCACCGCTACGACTATCGCGCCGAATGGCTGCGCTTCACGCGCACCCTGGGCGACGGCGAGGCGGGCGACGCGCTCGCCGGCCGGATCGAGCGCGCGCTCGCCGACATCGCCGAGTCGCGCGTCGCACGCCTGCTCGTGCCGACCGAATCGGGCCGGCTCGAACCCGCCGGCGCGGGCGCATGGCCCGAAGGAATCGCGGGCGGCTTCGACGACGCCTTCGCGCGGATGGTCGAGCGGATGCCGCGCATCCTCGACGGCGACGCCTTGCGCGCCGCTTCCGCCAGCCCCGCCGCGACCGAGGACGAGCGCCGTCACACCCCCGCCTGGCTGGTCGCCGACGCGACGATCTGGGCGGGCGTGCCGCTGGTCCACGGCGATCGGCTGGCGGGGTTCGTGCTGCTCGGCCGCCCGCCGATCGATCGCCGGCTCGACTGGGAGGATCACGACCTGCTCTCGGTCGCCGGCCGCCAGGTCGCGAGCCACCTCGCCGAGGCGCAGGGGCAGGCGTCGCTGGGCGAGGCGCGGCGCTTCCACGAATTCAACCGCCGCTTCGCGTTCATCGTCCACGACGTCAAGAATCTCGCGAGCCAGCTCGGGCTCGTCGCGCGCAATGCCGAACGCCACGCCGACAACTCCGCCTTCCGCGCCGACATGATCGAGACGCTCAAGGATTCGGTCGCGCGGCTCAACGATCTGCTCGCCAAGCTCGCGCCGCAGACGACGCCCAAGGCCGACGCGCCGCGCCCCGCGGCGCCGATGGCGGTGCTCGAGACGATCGCGGCGCGCCGCCGCGCGCAGCATCCGGTGCGGCTGTCGGGCCGCGCCGAGATCCACGCGCTGTTCGACCCCGCACGACTCGAACTCGCGCTGGGCCACCTCGTCCAGAACGCGATCGAGGCGAGCCCCGCCGATGCGCCCGTCTGGCTGTCGGTCGAGCGGCGTGGGGCGGAGATCGAGGTCGCGGTGCTCGATCGCGGGCGCGGGATGAGCGCCGACTTCGTCCGCCACGGCTTGTTCGTGCCGTTCGATTCGACCAAGCCTGGCGGCTTCGGCATCGGCGCGTTCGAAGCGCGCGCGCTGGTCGCGGCTATGGGCGGCCGGTTGGAGGTCGAAAGCCGCGAGGGCGAGGGCAGCCGCTTCGCCATCCTGTTGCCGATGGCCGAGGCGCCCGAACGGAGGCTGTCGGCATGAGCGACGCCGCCAAACCCAAGCTGCTGCCCAAGCTCTTGGTCGTCGAGGACGATGCCGGCCTCGCGCGCCAGTTGCGCTGGGCCTACGAGGCCTATGAGGTCGTCGTCGCAGGCGATCGGGCGAGCGCGATCGAGGCGGTGCGCATCCACGAGCCTGCGGTGGTCACGCTCGATCTCGGGCTCCCGCCCGATCCCGACGGCACCACCGAAGGCTTCGCGACGCTCGCCGAAATTCTCGCGCTCAAGCCCGACACCAAGGTGATCGTCGCCTCGGGCCACGACGCGGCCGAGAGCGCGCGCGGCGCGATCGGGCGGGGTGCGTGGGATTTTTACGCCAAGCCCGTCGATATCGACACGCTCGGGCTGATCGTCGCGCGCGCCTTCCACGTCCATGCGCTCGAGGCCGAGAATGCGCGGCTGGCGTCGATCGCGGGCGGCGATACCGTGCTCGGCGGCATCGTCACCGGCAGCGCGGAGATGCTCAAGGTCGCGCGCACCGTCGAACGCGTCGCGCAGACCGACGTCTCGCTGCTCGTGCTCGGCGCGAGCGGCACCGGCAAGGAACTCGTCGCACGAGGCCTGCACGATGCGAGCCGGCGGGCGAAACATCCGTTCGTCGCGATCAACTGCGCCGCGATTCCCGAGACGCTGCTCGAGGCGGAATTGTTCGGGCACGAGAAGGGCGCGTTCACCGGCGCGGTGCGCACCGTCGAGGGCAAGATCGAGCAGGCGCAGGGCGGCACGCTGTTCCTCGACGAGATCGGCGACGTGCCGCTGCCGCTCCAGGTCAAGCTGCTGCGCTTCCTGCAGGAGCGCGTGATCGAGCGGATCGGCGGCCGCAAGCCGATCCCGGTCGACGTCCGCATCGTCTGCGCGACGCACCGCGACCTGCCCAACATGGTCGCCGACGGGGCGTTTCGCGAAGACCTCTGGTATCGGCTCGCCGAAATGGTGGTGAAGCTGCCGACGCTCGCCGAACGGCCCGGCGACGCGGTGCTGCTCGCGCGCCATTTCCTGCGCCGCCACGCCCCCGCGATCAACGCGCAGGTCAAGAGCCTGGCGCCCGACGCGGCCGACGCGATCGCCGACTGGGGCTGGCCGGGCAACGTCCGCGAGCTCGAGAACCGGATCAAGCGCGCGATCATCATGGCCGAGGGCAAGACGCTCACCGCCGCCGATCTCGATCTGCCGGGCGGGCCGCGCGATCCGCTGCCGATCAATCTGCGCGCGGTCCGCGAAGCCGCCGACCGCCGCGCGATCGGCGACGCGCTCGCCCGCGCCGACGGCAACATCTCGGCCACCGCGCGGCTGCTCGGGATCAGCCGCCCGACGCTGTACGATCTGATCAAGGCCTACGGCCTCATGCCCTCTCCCGCCTCCGCGGGAGAGGGAGGGCCCCGCGAAGCCGGAGGCTGAGGGTCTTCTTCGTCGTTTGTGCGCCGCGTCGGACAAAGAAGAAGACCCTCACCCAACCTCTCCCGCGAAGGCGGGAGGGGGGTCCGCGAAAGCGGGAGAGGGGCATGTTTTGCAAGCCGTTCCCCGGCGAAGGCCGGGGCCCAGGCCCGGAGCATGGTGGCGGGCGCGGCGCCGGAACAGCGACGTGGGGCCTGGGCCCCGGCCTGCGCCGGGGAACGGGCTCGATCGGAACCGCCGTTCTGGCTAAGGTTGGCGCATGACCGAAACTCCCGATCTCGCCCGCATCGCCGCCGCGCTCGAGCGGCTCTCCCCGCCGCCGCCGCCCGCCGCCGACCCCCAAGCGCACCCTGCCTATGTCTGGCGCGAGGGCGTGCTGGTCGCGGCACGCAGCTTCCGGCCGCTCGCGCTCGACCTGCTCACCGGGATTGAGCCGCAAAAGGCTGCGCTGCTCCGCAACGCCAGGCGGCTCGCTGATCGCTTGCCCGCGCACGACGTGCTGCTGTGGGGCGCGCGCGGATCGGGCAAGTCGTCGCTGGTGAAGAGCGTCGTCGGCGCGCTGCAGGCCGAGGCCCACGACATCGCGCTGATCGAGGTCGCCCCCGACGCGCTGCCGACGCTGCCGCACTTGTTCGACCTGATCGCGCGCAGCCCGCGGGCTTACGCGCTGTTCGTCGACGATCTTGGCTTCGAGGAGGGCGCGGCGGGCCCGCGCACGTTGCGCTCGCTGCTCGAGGGCGGCGCCGAGGCGCGGCCCGACAACGCCCGCCTCCACGTCACCGCCAACCGCCGCCACATCGTCGCGCGCGAACACGGCGAGGAGGACCGCGCGATCAACGCCCGCGACGTGCTCGACGACCGCCTCGCGCTCGCCGATCGCTTCGGGCTGTCGGTGGGTTTCCATAACGTCGACCAGCCGACCTATCTGGCGATGGTCGAGGCCTATGCGGCGACGCTGGGACTGGCGTTCGACGGCGCCGACGCGGTGGCGTGGGCGACGGGCCGCGGGTCGCGCTCGGGGCGGGTGGCTTGGCAGTATGTGGTGGAGTTGGCGGGGCGGGAAGGGAAGCGGGTTTAAGAAGCGTCCCGCGCCCGGCAGGCGGTTGGCTCTCCCCTCCCTGAAAGGGAGGGGACGGGGGTGGGTTGTTCTCCGTACCGAGTGAGGGCAGCATCCCGCGATGCCCCGCGTCGCGCCGACACTGACGTCCAACGCACGATCGCTTCGCAACCGGGCGACCGCCGAGGAACGCCTGCTATGGATGCGTCTGCGGCACGTTCGGCCGCGTTTCACCAGGCAACTGCCGGTTGGTCGCTATATCGTCGATTTTGCCTGCCGAACGCTAAGACTGGCCGTCGAGATCGACGGCTCGCAACATCTCGATACCGCCGACTACGACGCGGAGCGAACCCGGTTTCTTGAAGGGCTGGGCTGGCAGGTGCTGCGTTTCTGGAACAGCGAGGTTCGCGAAAATCCCGACGGCGTCGCCGAAGCGATCGCCGCGGCCGCGGCGCTGCGCCTCCAGCGGACCCACCCCCGACCCCTCCCTTTCAGTGAGGGGAGCAAGTGAACGCCGTTCGCCGACTCGTATCCCCTCCACCATCCTGCGGATGGTCCCCCTCCCCATGCTTTGCATAGGGAGGAAGAGTGAGCCCTCACCCAGCCCCTTCCGCCATCTCCGCCAGCGCCAGCCAGCGCACCTCCGCCGCCTCCTTGGTCGCGCGCGCGGTCGCGATCGCTCGCATCAGCGCGTCGAAGCTCTTGGGGTCGCGGACGAACAGGTCGGGGTCGGCGAGCGTCTGCTCGTCGCGCGCGATCTGAGCTTCGAGGCGCTCGATCTCCTGCGGCAGATTGTCGAGGTCGCGCTGGTCCTTGTAGGTGAGTTTGACGCGCACCGGCGGCGGCGGGGGCGGTGCCACCACCGGGCGGATCACCGAACGCTTGCCCGTCGCCGCCCTCGGCGCGCGCTGGCGCTCCCAATCCTCGTAGCCGCCCGCCACCACGTCGACCGTGCCGCTGCCGTCGAGCCCCAGCGTGATCGTCACGGTGCGGTCGAGGAAGTCGCGGTCGTGGCTGACGATCAGCACGGTGCCGTCGTAATCGCCGATCACCTCCTGCAGCAGATCGAGCGTCTCGAGGTCGAGATCGTTGGTCGGCTCGTCGAGCACCAGCAGGTTCGAGGGCCGCGCAAACTCGCGCGCGAGCAGCAGCCGCGAGCGCTCGCCGCCCGACAGCGAGCCGATCTTGGCGTCGGCCATGTTGGGATCGAACAGGAATTCCTTGAGATAGCCGTGCAGATGCTTGCGCACGCCGAGCACGTCGATCCAGTCGCCGCCGTCGGTGACGACCTCGCGCACGGTCTTCTCGGGCGCCATCAGGCTGCGTTGCTGGTCGATCACTACCGCATCCAATGTCTTGGCGAAGCGGATCGAGCCGCTGTCGGGTTCGAGCTCGCCGGTGAGCAGTTTCAACAGCGTCGACTTGCCAGCACCATTGCGGCCGACGATCCCGATCCGGTCGCGCCGCGCGACGCGCAGCGTGAGGTCCCGGATGATGACCCTGGCCTCTCCTCCGTTCGCACTGAGCCCTTCGACTGCCTGCCTAGGCAGGCGCTCAGGATAAACTTCATCCCTCCGGGATGAAGTCGAAGTGCGTGTTTCGGGCGCGGCGTCTGCGTCCCGTCCTTCGACAGGCTCAGGACGAACGGATGGGGCGGGGAAAGATTTCCAAATATGCTTCGCGTCGATGACGATCTTCGAGCGCGCGTCGTCGGTGCCGGTGACGAGGTTGGCAGAGCCCTGCGGCCCCATCATCGCGGCGCGTTCGGCGCGCATCTCGACCAGCTTGGTCAGCCGCCCCTGGTTGCGCTTGCGCCGGCCGGTGACGCCGCGCAGCAGCCAATGCTCCTCGAGCTTGAGCTTGGCGTCGAGCTTTTCGGCGTTGCGCGCCTCGTCGGCATAGACCTGCTCGGTCCACGCATCGAAGCCGCCGAAGCCGATCTCGGCGCGGCGGATGTTGCCGCGATCGAGCCACAGCGTCTGCTTGGTGAGCCGCGTGAGGAAGGTGCGATCGTGGCTGATCACCACGAAGGCGCCGCGGAACCGCTTGAGCCAGTCCTCGAGCCATTCGATCGCGGCGATATCCAGGTGGTTGGTCGGCTCGTCGAGCAGCAGCACGTCGGGGTCCTGCGCCAGCGCGCGGACGATCGCGGCGCGACGGCGTTCGCCTCCGCTGGCCGAAGCCGCCTCGCGGTCGAGATCGATGCCGAGCTGATCGGCGATCGCGTCCGCCTCATAGTCGATCGGCGCGTCGTCGCCGCCCATTACGTAATCGCGCAGCGTCGCGACGCCGCGCAGGTCGGGCTCCTGCTCGAGGATGATGACGCGCGTGCCGGGCACGATCGTGCGGCGGCCCTCGTCGGCGTCGATCTTGCCGCCGATCAGCTTGAGCAGCGTCGTCTTGCCCGCGCCGTTGCGGCCGATCAGCGCCAAGCGGTCGCGCTGGCCGATATGGATGTCGAGCCCGCGGAACAGCCAGCCGGAGCCTTGGACGAGGCCTAAGCCTTCATAGGAGAGTACGGGTGCAGCCATGATGGGCGAGCTAGTGGATGTGTGCCCGAAATGTAACCCTGGGCGATGCTTTTGCGCCACATCGCGCCGCTAAACCCCAAGCGTGCGCCTATTCACGGGTTGTTCAACGCGATCCCGCCATGCAGCCTCCATGCCGATGACGCGCATTTTTCTGTTTTTCCCGCTGCTCGCGGTCGGCCTGTCGCCGGCCGGCGCGGGCCCGCATCGCTCGCCCGACCAGTCGCGCGCGCGCGAGATGCACCGCGAGGGCGCGCCGCCGCTGCGCGAGATCCAGCAGCAATGGCGCCAGGGCATGCCGGGCTACGACTATCTCGGCTCGGACTATGACGAATATTCGGGCAGCTACCGGCTCAAGTTCATGCGCGACGGATCGGTATCGTGGATCGACGTCGACGGACGGACGGGGCGCGAAGTGGGACGCTCGCCGCGATGACCGACCGTATTTTTCCTTGAACCGTTCGTCCTGAGTAGCGACTGAGCGAAGTCGAAGGCGCGTATCGAAGGACCGCTCCGTCAGGCCACCATCCTTCGATACGCCATTTCGACGAGCTCAATGGCTACTCAGGACGAACGGGGTGGGGGTAGCAGGGTAGGAGGCCCGCGTCCCGCAACCCGATCGTTGCTTGCCCGTTCATGTTCGCGACGCCACATAGGGCGGACGATCACACCGAAAGGCTTGCCCCCATGCGCATACTCGTCGTCGAGGACGAACCCACGCTCGGCCGCCAGCTGCGCGCCACGCTGGAAGGCGCCGGCTATGCGATCGATCTCGCGACCGACGGCGAGGACGGGCATTATCTCGGCTCGACCGAGAATTACGACGCGGTGATCCTCGATCTGGGGCTGCCCGAGGTCGATGGCCTAACGGTGCTCGATCGCTGGCGCAAGGAGGGCAAGGACATGCCCGTGCTGGTGCTGACCGCGCGCGACAGCTGGTCCGACAAGGTCGCGGGGCTCGATGCCGGCGCCGACGACTATCTCGCGAAACCCTTCCAGACCGAGGAGCTGATCGCCCGCCTCCGCGCGCTGATCCGTAGAGCGGCGGGCAACGCCTCGTCCGAGCTGATCGCGGGCGAGGTCCGGCTCGACACGCGCTCGGGCAAGGTGACGCGCGCCGGCGAGCCGGTGAAGCTCACCGCGCAGGAATATAAGCTGCTCAGCTACCTGATGCACCACAAGGGCAAGGTGGTCAGCCGCACCGAGCTGATCGAGCATATCTACGATCAGGATTTCGATCGCGATTCGAACACGATCGAGGTGTTCGTGACGCGCATCAGGAAAAAACTCGGCACCGACATCATCACCACCATCCGGGGCCTGGGCTACAGCCTTGAAGAGCCCGACGCCGCCACGGCCTGAGGCCGGACCCGCCGGGCAGACGGAGGCCGTAGTGCCGCGTCTGCGCGATCGCTGGTGGATGGTGCCGCTCAACACGCTGCGCATCCTGGCCTTCCTGCGCCCCAAGGGGGTGGAGTGGGGGCCTGGCACGCGCACCACCGGATCGCTCACCCGCCGCATGATCGGGATGGCGGCGCTGTGGATATTGCTGCTGCTCTCGGGCGGCGCGTTCACGCTCGATCGCGTGCTGGTCGGCGCGATCACCACCAATTTCGACGGCAATCTCGATTATGTTCTGACCGCGATGATCGTCCAGGCCGAGGTGGGCCCCGACGGCGAGGTCAAGTTCAACCGCCCGCTTGCGGACCAGCGCTTCCTCGAACCCTATTCGGGGCTTTACTGGCAGGTCTCGGGCAAGGGCCACGATCCGTTTCCGTCGCGTTCGCTGTGGGATCAGACGCTCGCGGTCGATCTCGCCAAACCGCAGCCCGACATCCATTCCTACGACAGCAAGCAGTTCAAGGACGAGCCGCTGCGCGTGATCGAGCGCGACGTGAAGATCCCCGGATCGGCGGTCACCTGGCGCTTCCAGGTCGCCGCCAGCCGCGACGATCTCGACGCGCAGATCGGCGTGCTGCGCAAGACGATGATCCGCAGCTTCGCGATCCTGGGGATCGGCCTGATCCTGATGTCCGCGCTGCAGACCATCTACGGGCTGTGGCCGCTGCGCCGCGTGCGGCTCGCGATCGCCGGCGTGCGATCGGGGCGGTTCTCGCGCGTCGACGTGGCGCTGCCGGTCGAGATCAGGCCGCTGGTCGAGGAACTCAACGATCTGCTCCAGCACAACGAGAAGCAGGCCGAGGAGGCGCGCACGCACGCGGGCAACCTCGCGCACGCTCTAAAGACGCCGCTGACGGTGATCATGAACGAGGTCACCGCGCAGTCGCCCGAACTGCCCGCGACGGTGATGCGCGAGGCGCGCACGATGCGGCGCCAGGTCGATCACCATCTCGCGCGCGCGCGCGCGGTCGGGCGGCGCGGATCGGCGCAGAGCCGGGCGGAGGTGTGGCCCTCGCTCGAAGCCGTGACCAACGCGGTCGATCGGCTCTTCCCCGATGCGGTGATCGATCTCGACGGCGAGCGCGGGCTCGGCGTCCGCGTCGAGCGGCAGGATCTCGACGAACTGCTGGGCAATCTGATCGAGAACGCGGCGAAATATGGCGGCGGGCGCATATTCGTCACCGTCGCCAAGGCGCCGGGGGCGGTCGACCTGCTCGTCGAGGACGACGGCCGCGGCATCCCCGAGGCCGAACGCGAGAAGATCTTCGAACGCGGCGCACGGCTCGACACCGGCAAGCCGGGGACGGGGTTGGGGTTGGCGATCGTGCGCGACGTCGCCGAGATCTACGGCGGCTCGGTGACGCTCGAGGAGAGCGAGGATCTGGGCGGCCTGCTCGTGCGACTGAGGCTGCCCGCGGCGGTGTGATGTCGGGGGAGACGGCGTTCACTCCCCTTCCTGAAAGGGAGGGGTTGGGGGTGGGTTCGCCCGTGACGTAGGGCAGGTGCTGCTGCAATCGCTACGGCAAGGTGCTGTATCACGTTTGGCTGTTCTTGCGCGATACGGAGATCAACCCACCCCCGCCCCTCCCTTTCAGGGAGGGGAGACGATAGCCGCAACCGTTGCGAAAGCGGCGCCTGCCCGAACACGCATCTTGACAAAACAAACCATATCGGTTATACGCCGACCCTTGCTCGACCACGCCCCCGATCACGGTGCGGTCGGGCGGGATGGGGCGGGGGTGCGATCCACCGTCCGAACGGCCGGCGCGCTGGCATCCGGAGGGATGTCCTTGCTCTTGTCATCAACCAGGCCAGCACCTGCTTGCCAAGTCCCGTGCCACGCGGAGGCGGCAGATAACCAGGTGTCCGCCCCAACCGGGATCGCATCGATTGCCGCGCTGCAAAGGCCGCCTCGGCTCTCCCGAGCTTCTCGCGGCATCAGGCGACCGGCGACGATGAAGGCCCTCGCGGGATGAGAACCCCGCAAACCCTCCGCATGCACGAGGCACGCGAGGGCGCCGGCCGTTTCTCCCTTTCTGCGCCAGCGGCGGGAGACGTGCGTCTGCCGCACATCGCGCCGTTCCCCGGCGAACGCCGGGGCCCAGGCCTCACCTCCCTGTAACAGCACCGCGCCCGCCACAGGCCGCGGGCCTGGACCCCGGCTTTCGCCGGGGAACGGGGGTGCGCATCTTGGCCGTTCCCCCGCGCAGGCGGGGGCCCAGGCCTCACGTTTCTCTCACAGCGCAGCGCATGCCGCAGGCTGTGGGCCTGGGCCCCCGCCGTCGCGGGGGAACCGGAGCGCGCATACTGGCGGTTCCCCGGCGGACGCCGGGGCCCAGGTCCCACGTCTCTGGAACAGCGCCGCGCCCGTCACAGGTGGCGGGCCTGGGCCCCCGCCTGCGCGGAGGAACGGTTCATTGCCGCTGCACGCACCGCCTTGCACATTTCCACCGCTG
>CAXTVK010000037.1:0-13596 GCA_964247655.1 uncultured Sphingomonadaceae bacterium
CGTCCTTGTGCGTGATCGTGACCGGCGTGCCGTTGATCGCGCGATCGAGCATCGCCAGCTCGAGCCTGCCATAGCCCTCGCGCAGCGCCCGATCCCACGCCCGCGCGAACGTGGGCGACTTGCCGCGCTGGCGATAGGCGGTGCCCGGAGTCAGCAGCGCGACGCGCTCGGAGGCGGCGACGTTGCTGCTCAGTGCCAGATGTTCGAGGAACGCGAGCTCGCGCTCGTTGCTCCATCGCGACGATGGCACCGTCGCCTTGGTTTTCGTCTTTTTCGTGGTCGCCATTCCACCCCCCGGTGATCGCACACGCCGGACACGACGCCAGACACGACAAGGGCCGGAAACGGTGTCGCCACCGCCCGGCCCTCGACGCAATTTCTGAGCGTGCTCTGCTTATGTCAGACTAGCGGTTCGCTGTCAAGCGGGAATGTGCGTATTTGGTTCGTACGCCAATCCTCCCCTTTCAGGGGAGGGGGACCGCTCGCGCAGCGAGTGGTGGAGGGGTGTCCAACCGCTGACGCGGGCGCCGATCATACAGGTGGTCTACCCCTCCACCACCGGCTTCGCCGGCGGTCCCCCTCCCCCTCCGGGGGAGGATGTTCTTCAGACCTAAGCCGCCGCCTCCAGCGCCTCGGTCGCCTCGATCCACTCCGCCTCGACCGCCGCCTGCAGCCGCTCGACGTCGCCGCGGCGCTTCATCAGCTGGCCCATCGTCATCAGCTTCATCGCGGGCGTCGGCGGCGTGCCGGCGAGCGCCGCATCGATGTCGGCGATCGACTTGGCGAGACGCGCCATCTCGGTTTCGGCGTCCTTGATCCGGGTGCGGATGCCCTGAGTCGCCTCGCGGCGATCGGCCGCGGCCTTGCGGTCCTCCTTGCGCGCGCCGCCGCCGCCCGCCGACGCGGGCTTGGCCTCGCCGCCGCCGCCCGAGACGATGAACTTGGCATAATCGTCGATCGTGCCGTCATATTCCTGCGCGGTGCCGTTATCGACCAGCACCAGCCGGTCGGCGACCAGCTCGAGCATGTGCCGGTCATGGCTGACCACCACCACCGCGCCGCGATATTCGGCGAGCGCCTGGACCAGCGCCTCGCGCGTGTCGACGTCGAGATGGTTGGTCGGCTCGTCGAGGATCAGCAGATGCGGCGCCGAATGCGTCACCAGCGCGAGCGCCAGCCGCGCGCGCTCGCCGCCCGAAAGCTTGCCGACCTTGGTCAGCGCCTTGTCGCCCGAGAAGCCGAACCGCCCGAGCTGCGAGCGCACCACCGCAGGCGCCGCGCCCTTCATCAGCCGGCCCATCAGGTCGACGGGCGTTTCGGTCGGATCGAGTTCCTCGACCTGATATTGCGTGAAGTATCCCACGGTCAGCTTGGGCGCCGCGGTGACAACACCGTCCATCGCTGCGAGGTCGCCCGCGAGCAATTTCGCCAGCGTCGTCTTGCCGTTGCCGTTGCGGCCGAGCAAAGCCACCCGATCGTCGGGATCGAGCCGCAGCATCAGCCGCGACAGGATCGGCTTGCCCGCCTCGTAGCCGACCGACGCTTTGTCGAGCGTCAGCAATGGGGGTTTAAGCCCTTCCGGGTTGGGGAAGGAGAAGGTCAACGAGGGATCGTCCGCCATCGCCGCGATCGGCTGCATCTTCGCCAGCGCCTTGACACGCGACTGCGCCTGCTTCGCCTTCGACGCCTTGGCCTTCCAGCGATCGACGAACGCCTGCAATTTCTCGCGCTGCGCCGCCTGCTTGACGACGGCCGACGCCAACTGCGCGGCGCGCTCGGCCCGCTGCCGCTCGAACGCATCGTAGCCGCCGACGTAGAGCGTCGTCCCGCCCTTATCGAGGTGCAGGATATGATCCGCGACGTTGTTGAGCAGATCGCGCTCGTGCGAGATCAGCAGGATAGTGCCACGGTAGGCGCGCAAGAATCCCTCGAGCCACATCACCGCCTCGAGATCGAGATGGTTCGAAGGCTCGTCGAGCAGCAGCAGGTCGGGGTTGGTGAACAGCAGCGAGGCGAGTGCGACGCGCATCCGCCACCCGCCCGAAAAGCTCTCCATCGGGCGCGCCTGCGCGGCGTCGTCGAAGCCGAGACCTTTCAGGATCGCGCCCGCGCGCGCCGGAGCGGTGTAGGCGTCGATCTGGTCGAGCCGCTCGTAGATCGTGCCGAGCCGATCGGGGTCGAGCGCGGTCTCGGCCTCGGCGAGCAGCGCGGCGCGTTCGGTATCCGCCTCGAGCACGGTCTCGAACGGCGACAGCGGCCCGCCCGGCGCATCCTGCTGCAGATAACCGAACTTGGTGCCGCGCGGCATGTCGACCGAGCCGCTGTCGGCATCGAGCATGCCCGCGAGCACCTTCATCAGCGTCGACTTGCCGGCGCCGTTACGCCCGATGAACCCGACGCGCGCCTTGGGCGGGATCGACGCGGAGGCGCCCTCGATGATGGCCCGGCCGCCAAGCCGCACGGTGATGTCGCGATACGATAGCATGGCGGGCCGTTAGCAGCATTGGTGCGATGCACAAAGGGGCGTCGGCGTCAGACCTCGACCTAGCATCGAGGGTGTCGACGAAGCGTTCCGCGCACCATAACCCTCTCCCGCCTTCGCGGGAGAGGGAGGCCCGCCGCGAAGCGGTGGGAGGGTGAGGGTCTTCTTCTTGGATGCGGGACGCGGACCTCAAAGAAGAAGACCCTCACCCCGACCCTCTCCCGCGAAGGCGGGAGAGGGGGCAACGCCGCGCCTCGCTGAAACGGCGGCGCATCAAACCCACCGTCATCCCGGACTTGATCCGGGATCCATAGACGCGGCACTCGCTATTCAGGCGTTGCGCGTATGGATTCCCGCCTTCGCGGCAATGACGGGGTATGGTGGGAAGCGGACAGGCGGCTCAAGGTCTGGGTGGCTCCGGGAGAGGTTGTCGTGGCCAAGGCCCTCCACCTACGCAGGCAAGCTTTGTTCCATCATGCGACCCGTTCCGCGTCATAATCAACGATACTCGATTAACTCGGTAGGAGGTTCCTTTGTCAAGAAAAGCAATATATCCCCGGTTAAACGTGACGTGCTCCGCAAGATGATAAGGCTTATCCGCCTTAGCAATCATGACGGTCCGCAAAGCATTATAGATCTTGTAATGAAGAATTACGATCCTTGCATCGTCCATACTACGACAATCGAAGTAGGATGGCTCAGTCGGGACTCCCGTCGAAAGAGCCAGTGCAGCAAGTGACCACACGCCGATCGCCATATTCACCGGTCTCCCGCAGAGTCGATACTAATGATAGGCATACTCCGATCCCCGCCGCAACGGCAGTATGTGAGGCGCTAGCTGCCATCCCCACCCCTACCGAAACGGCGGCTCATCAAAGCTCCGCAACTTGCGCGAGTGCAGCTTCGTCCCCTCCGCGCGCAGCATCTCCACCGTCTCGAGCCCGATCCGCAGATGTTGCGAGATCGCGCGCTCGTAGAAGCGGTTGGCCTGGCCCGGCAGCTTGATCTCGCCGTGGATCGGCTTGTCCGACACGCACAGCAGCGTCCCGTACGGGACCCGAAACCGATAGCCCTGCGCCGCGATCGTCGCCGACTCCATGTCGATCGCGACCGCGCGGCTCTGGTTGAAGCGCAGCGTCGTCGCGGTGTAGCGCAGCTCCCAATTGCGGTCGTCGGTGGTGACGACGGTGCCGGTGCGCAGCCGGCGCTTGAGATCGTCGCCGCTCTCGCCCGAGACCTTCTCCGCCGCCGCGAACAGCGCCTGCTGCACCTCGGCGATCGGCGGGATCGGGATCTCGACCGGGAGCACGTCGTCGAGGACATGGTCGTCGCGCAGATAGGCGTGGGCGAGCACATAGTCGCCGATCGTCTGGCTGGGCCGCAGGCCGCCGCAATGGCCGATCATCAGCCACGCCTCGGGGCGCAACACCGCGAGATGGTCGCAGATCGTCTTGGCGTTGGAGGGGCCGACGCCGATGTTGACCAGCGTCACCCCCGCACCGTTCGGCCCGATCAGGTGATAGGAGGGCATCTGGACCTTGCGCCAATTGCCCTCGGCGATCGCGCGCTCGGGATCGGCGGTCTCGCGCGTCACCAGCACGCCGCCCGCGACCGACAGCGCCTCGTACGGGCTGTCGGACCGCGCGAGCTCGGCCAGCGCCCACGCGACGAATTCGTCGACGTAGCGGATATAGTTGGTGAACAGGATGTAGGGCCGGAAATCCTCCGCGGGCGTCCCAGAATAATGTTTGAGCCGCGCCAGCGAGAAATCGACGCGCGGGCCCTCGAACAGAGACAGCGGCCGGGTGGGGTCTTCGGAAAAGGCGAACAGTCCGTCGGCGATCTCGTCGCCGATGTCGGAGAGGCGGACGCTCGGGAAGACGCGCGCAAGCTCGGCCGCCTGCACGCCGTCGAGCGACAGTTCGTCCGCGCCGTCGAGCACGTAGCTATACGGGATTTCCTGCGGCGAGCGGCCAACCGAGATGCGGACTTTGTAGTCGCGCACCAGCAGGCTCAGCTGATCCTCGAGATAACGGCGGAACAGCCGCGGGCGCGTGACGCTGGTCGCATAGCTGCCCGACTGGTTGAGCCTGGCGAAGGCGCGCGTGAAGCGCGGAATTGCGCCCTCCGCCTCGTAATCGACGCGCAGCTCTGGATAGGCGAACAGGCCGGCTGCGCGCGCGGACGGATCGGGCAGCGTACGGTCGGCCAGATAGGCGGCGATCGCCTGGCGCAACGCTGCGACCGCAGCCTCGTGGCGTTCGGTCAGCGCGTCGAGGATCGTGGCGATGTCGGCGATGGTGGTCGTGGCGGTATCGATCAAGCGGCAAGGTCTCCTGCTCTTCTCATTGTTGGCGGCCGCCCCGATGCGTCGGTGGCGCCGCAAACGGGCTTCGTGCCGGCCGTCACTGTGTCTAGCCGAACTTTGTGGCAAGCGGGAGGCCGCGTTGCCGGCACGCGGCAGACAGCGGGAGTCTATCTTTTGGGCCAGACCCAACGCGGCCGATCCTGATCGTCGACCCGGGTTTCGCCCAGACGCTTCGAGAGCGCGATCTCATGAACTCGATATTCCGCCCTCAGACCGTCGATCAGCCTTTCGCTATGCGATACCAATATGATCTGGGTCCGGCGTGACGCCTGGACCAGCAGCCGCGCGAGCGCGTCGAGCAAGGACGGGTGCAAGCTCGCTTCCGGCTCGTTCAGGATCATGATCTCCGGCGGCCGCGGCGAAAGAAGTGCGGCGATCAGAAGCAGGTAGCGCAAGGTGCCGTCCGACAGTTCCTTGGCCCCGAGCGGACGCAGCAGACCGGGCTGGCGCATCTCGACGATCCCATAGTCATCGCCCGCCACCTCGACGTGCGAGCCGGGAAAGGCGTCCGAGACGGCCTCGTCGAACGTGTCGCGGTCGCCGATGGCGAGAATGGTGGCGACGGCCGCGGCGAGATCGGCGCCATCGCTACCCAGCACGGGCGTGTAGGTCATCACCTGCGGACGACGCGCCGGTGCATCCACGTCGGTACGCAGGCTGTCGTAGAAGCGCCAGTTGCGCATCCGCTCCCGCATCAGCAACAGTTCCAGCCCGTCGACCGGATCGGCGCAATGCGTGACCATGCTGTCGAACGGCAGCAGCGTCGTAAGGGCGCTTCGCCATTCGCCGGTCGCTGCCTGGCGCAAGCTGACCGCCTGTCGCCGCCGCTCCGCGAACATGGTGCTGCGCCAGGGTCTCCCCGGTCCACATCGCCTCGACCTTGATCTCCGGATCGCGTTGAAAGGGGTGCATGGGCTCCGGCAGGCCCAGATCGATGGCGTATCCAAAATCGTCGCCCGAAAAGCCGAGCTTCAGACCGATCGGCGCGGATCGCACCGTGCCCTGGACGGGCTGGACGCCGTCGAGCATTTCGCGACTGAACTTCTCCGGCCCGGCCCACAGCGTGGAAGCCAGTCCGCCTTCCGCTGCGAGAGACGCGATCAGCCGTCCTTGTGCAGCCTCCGCCAACAGGCGAAGCGAGCGATAGAGGCTCGATTTGCCGCTGCCGTTGGCGCCGGTGATCAAGGTGAGCTGCGCCACCTCCAGCACGACGTCCCGCAAGGATCGATATCCTCCGACAGCCAGACGCGTGATCATGACGACAGTCCCCCCTGTTCGATCGTGTGACGAAGTATCCCGTCTCGGATCTGCGCGTTCAAGTCGCCATTCGGAGTCGGCAACCAGAACGAGCGGATGCTCGCCACCCGCAGCCACCGATCACCCCAACCCGTAGAAATCCGCCAGCCGATCGAGCGCCAGCATCAGCACGACGCGGCCCGCACGCGCCGGCCAGCCGAGCGCGCGTTCGGCGGTTTCCATGCCTTCGCCCGCGCAGACGACGCGCCACAGCACGTCCTTCAATCCCGCGCCGACCGCGTCCAGCGCATCGTCCATCCGGCGCCGGGCGGCGATCTGCGCAAGCGTCGGGTCGAGGCGGTCGCCGGTGGTCGCCGCGCCCGTTTCCCAGCGCATCGTCACGCGCGGCGCCATCTGCGCCACCGTCCAGTCGCCGCGCAGCCGCTCGCCCGCCTCATACTGCCGATCGTCGACCAGCCCTCGCGCCTTGAGCCAGCCGAGCGGCGACTCGGCGAGGTTGACCGTCACGCTGCGCTTCGCCGGCGCCCGAGCGCCCGCCCGTGCGCCGGATCGCGGCGCATCGTCCTGCGGCAGCGCGCGCTCGACGAGCAGGCGGTTGTCGCCGCCCGTCCGCGCGCGCAGCCAGATCTCGCCGGCGCGCCCGATCGCCAGCGTATCGCCCGTGCGCCGCGCCAGATCGCGCGTCTCGAGTTCGGCGACGAGGCTGTCGGGCGCGCGGAGCGGCCCTGCGGCCCAGCCGCCCGACTGGCGCCGAAACCGCCTTCCCGCCCCCAATGCCTCGACTACCCGTTGCCCCTGCGCGCTCAACCGACATCCCATCGACCATGTTCCCTTTACGTTCCCGCTGGATTCGCATGCCATACCGGATATGCTGTAGGAAAGAGAATAACCTATCCGGTTCAGGGAATTTTGTCATGATCACGCGTATCCGCGATGTCCGCCGCGCCAAGGGGATGACTCTCGCCGAGGTCGCCGCTGCCTGCGCGCCGCCCACCACCGCACAGACGATCGGCCGGCTCGAGACGGGAACGCGCACCGTATCGGTCGGCTGGCTCAACCGGATCGCGGCCGCGCTCGGCGTCGAGGCGGCGGACCTGGTGCGGCTGCCCGACGTGATCGACCTGCCGGTGGCCGCGATCCTGGGCACGGGTGGCGCCGTGGCGCCGCGCCAGCCCTCGGTCGCGACGCCGCCGCGCCCCGAGGCGGGCGCGCTGGCGCTGCTCGTCGAGGCGAGCCAGGGCGAATTCCGCAGCGGCGACACGATTTGGCTCGATCGGCTGGCGCCCGAGGATTTCGGCCGCGCGCTCAACCGCGACGTGCTGCTGCCGCGCCCTGCCGGTCGCTTCCTGTTCGGGCGGCTGATCGGGCGCGATCCGGGCAAGCTCCACGTCCTGCCGCTCGCCGGCGGCGGCCGCCAGCAGGTGATCGCCGACCCCGCCTGGCTGGGCGTCGCGACGCGATTGGTGCGCGCGCTGGGGTGAGGGGTGATCCAACCACCACCGTTCGTCCTGAGTAGCTATTGAGCTTGTCGAAATGGCGTATCGAAGGATGCGGGCTTGGTGGCAGGCATCCTTCGATACGCGCCTTCGATTGCGCTCAGTCCCTACTCAGGACGAACGGAGGTCTTGAGCGGTTGAAACCAACGGTGTCCGAAACGTGTCGACCTTCGCCGGCTCTGGAATTCGCCGAGAATCGTCCTCGGACGCCCTGCGTGAAACTGGTGGGCGGTGACGGGCTCGAACCGCCGACCCGTTCGGTGTAAACGAACTGCTCTACCAACTGAGCTAACCGCCCGATCTCTCGGAACCCGCGTCATAACCCGCTTTGCGCCCCGGGCAAGCCCGCATTGGAGCGGGGTGACTTGATGCCGAACAACCGTCACCCCGGCCTCTGAGCCGGGGTCCCGCTTCTGCCCTGCCGAATAGAAAGGAGCGGGACCCCGGGTCGAGCCTGGGGTGACGGAGGGGGTCGGTCCGGTGTCGTCGCTCCCCGGACGTACCGGTCATGCCCGCGATTGCAGCCGCGACGCGATGCGCTACAGACGCGACGTCATGGCCGCACCCGATCTGTCGCTGCTCGGCACGCGCCGCTTCGCGCCGCTGTTCGTCGTGCAGTTTCTTGGCGCGTTCAACGACAATCTGCTCAAATTCGCCTTGCTGTTCCTCGCGAATTTCGGGCTCTACGTCGCGGAGCCCGGCAAGGCGGCCCAGCTCGCGACGATCGCGACCGGGCTGTTCATCCTGCCCTATTTCCTGTTCTCCGCGCTCGCCGGCCAGATCGCCGACGCGTGGGATAAGGCCAAGCTGGTCCGCATCGTCAAAGCCGCCGAGTTGATCATCATGGCGATCGCGCTGATCGGTTTCCGACTGCGGTCGGTCCCGCTGCTACTGCTCGCACTTTTCCTGATGGGGGTGCATTCGACGATCTTCGGCCCGGTCAAATATTCGATCCTGCCGCAGCACCTCGCGCCCCACGAGATCATGGGCGGCACCGGGGTAATCGAGGCGGGGACGTTCCTCGCGATCCTCGGCGGGCAGCTGCTGGCGAGCGTGATCGCGCCGTGGCAATCGGGGCTGGTCGCCTGCGCGCTGGCAGCGCTCGGCCTCGCGGTCAGCTTCGCCATACCCCCCGCACCGCCGACCGCGCCGGGGCTCGGGATCGACCGCAATCCGCTGCGCAGCACCTGGCACATCCTCGCCGCGGCACGACGGGATCGGGGCGTATGGCTGGCGATCCTCGGGATAAGCTGGTTCTTCTCGGTGGGCGCGGTGCTGCTGTCCGAGTTCGCGCCGCTGGTCAGCGACGTGCTCGGCGGACGCCAGTCGGTCGCGACGCTGTTCCTGCTGATCTTCTCGGTCAGCGTCGCGCTGGGATCGGTGCTGGTCAACACGCTGCTCGGGGGCAAGGTCTCGGCGCGCTTCGTGCCGACAGCCGCGCTGGTGCTCGGCGGCTGCATGCTCGATCTGTGGTGGTCGACGCGCGGCTATGCCAAGCCCGGCGACACGGTCGGCATCGGCGCATTCGTCGCGGCACCCCGCAATTGGCGCATCCTGATCGATCTCGCCGGCATCGCGATCGCGGGCGGGATGTTCGTCGTGCCGCTCTACGCGATCCTGCAGACCGCGAGCCTGCCCGCCGAACGCTCGCGAACCATCGCGGCGAACAATGTCGTCAACGCGGTGATGACGGTGGCGATGGTCGGCCTCGTCTCGCTGATGCTCGCGCGCGGCGTCGGCATTCCGGGCGTGATCGGCACACTCGGCGCGTTGACGCTCCCCGTCGCGCTGATCGCCTGCGGCCTCACCCCCGACACGCGGCTCGGACGCCTCTTCCACCGCCGCCGACCCCAGAGCAAGCTGCGCTAAATCGGCACCGTCGTTGCGACCCTGGGCCCGACCCGGGGGAAGCAATCCAGAGCTACGGGCGCCGGGCTGGATTGCCGCGTCGCGGCGCGCCTCGCAATGACGGAGGCGCTGACGCGACGCACGATGCTCCAATTACCCTACCGGCGTGACGAACCGCCGCGCCGCCGCCAGATAGGCGTCCATCGCGGTCGCGGACGCATCGGCTAGCGCGATGAACACGCGGCGCCCGTCATGCGCGTCGGGATGGCGGACGAGCAGCCCCTGCTCGGTCATCTGCGTGATCCAGCGCAGCGCGGTGGTCGCGGGCACCGCGGCGGCGATGCACAGGCTCGACACCGCGACCATCCGCCCCTCGATCCGCGCCGCGGCGAGATCGAGCAGGATGTCCCATGCCGGATCGGCGAACAGCGCCGGTTCGAAATGCAGGCCGCGCAACCGACGCAGCCGCAGGATCGAGCGCACCAGCGGCGCATCGGAGACGACCGGGGCAGCAGCCCGCTCGGTGGACGCCCCCGCGTCCCGCTCCACCGATCCCGCCGAGAGTGCCGCGAGCGCCCGCGCGATGCGACCCACCTCCTCGCCCAGCTGCGCCAGCCTCTGGCGATTCTCCGCCTCGCCGTCCTCGGTGACCCGATCGACCGGCGGCGCGACCAGTTCGGACAGCGCGGCATCGCGCTCGCTCGCATCGGAGTCGACGAGGATGCCGACGCCGGGATCGTCGATCCGCGCGGCGACGACGTCGATCAGGTCGGCGGGCGTCAGCACCAGCGCCGAGAGCCGGCCGGCGGCGGCGCCGATGCCGTTCAGCCGATCGAGTATCTCGTCGAGCGCCGCGCCGTCGTCCGCCTTGCCGTCGTCCACGCCGATATCGACGACCACGCCCGCCGCGCGCTGGTCGAGCCGTTCGAGCGCGGCGGAGAGCGGCCCGCTCGCCACCACGCGCCCGCCGGCGCGCACGATCGCATCGGCCAGCCGCGCGCGCCGTTGCGGCTCGTCGCCGAACAGCAGCACGCCGGGCGAATGCAGCCAGACATAGGGGATATCGGCAGGCAGAGCGCGCATACGACTCTCCGTTCCATTTCTGTTCCGATATGACACCGGAACGAACGAAGGTCACGCAAAAAACATATCCGGAACGGATTGAGTCCGATCCGGCGCGATCGGATCAGCCGATCCGCGCCCAGGCCTCGGCGATCTCGGCGACCATCTCGCGCGCCTGGATGATCGGTTTCGGATCAGACTCGGTCGCCGCCACGCCGACCAGCCGGCGCGCCTCGCGGTAGATCGCCGCTAGCCCGCGCGCGATCTCGCCGCCCTGGTTGTGATCGAGGCTGCCCTCGAGCCCCTGCAGGATCGAATTGGCGCGCGACCGCCGCTTGATCACGCCCTCGCGCGACAGCGTGCCGTTGGCGGCGAGCCCGACCGCGAGCGCGTCGAGCGTCTTGAGCAGTTCCTCATACAGCACCGCGATCAGCCGGTGCGGCGACGCGCCCTCGATCTTCGAGCCGAGATCGATCGTGGCGTAATGCTGCTTGGCGGCGGCGTATCCGGCGGACGCGAACATGGTCAATTCCCTGCTTCTTGGTCTGGTTTGTCGGCGGCGATCAATCGGTGGATTTGGTCCACAGATCGACCTGCTGGGTGAGATAGCTCGACGTCGCCTTGTAGCCCGAAACGAGCGTGTTCATCTGCGTGAACTGCGTGACGAGGCGATCGTGGTAGACGGTCACCTGCGCGTCCGCCTTGGTCAGCGCGTCGGCGAGCGTGGTCTGCTGCGTGGCGAGGCTGGTCGATAGCGTGGTGAGCGCGCCGGTCGTGCCGAGCAACGCATCGTGGATCGCCTGCAATGCGCCGCCGAGCCCCTGGTTGATCGTGATCGTCGCGCTGGATGGCGTGCCCGAGAGGATCTGGAGCATCAGCCCGTCGGCGTTGTTGCCCGCGCCCGCGGTCAGGATCCAGCTCGATGCGCCCATCGCGGTGCCGTTGATCGTGCCCGTCGCATTGCCGCCGTTGACCGCAGGCGTGATCCCCGAGACGGTGTAGACGCCTGAGGCCGCGGCGCCCGCCGCGCTGTTGATCAGCACCTTGGGGCTCGAACTGGTCTGCGTCGTCATGAACATCTGCTCGACGTCGTCGGGATAGTTGGTGAGCATCGTCGAGAGCTGCGACGCATCGACCGAGATCGTGCCGTCCTGCGCGGTCTTGACGCCGAGCTCGGCGAGCGTGCGGATCGTGCCCGAGGAATTGAGCGGCGTGGTGGTCAGCTTGGTGAGCTGCGACTGGAGCGCGCGGATCGCGGTATTGCCGCGCAACGGCCCGGCGTCCGCAGTGCTGGTCGCCGCCGCGGTCGCGGTGTTGAGCTCGGCGAGCAGCGAGTTGTAGGCGCTGACGAAATCGTTGACCGCCTCGGTGATCGCGGCGGTCGCGCGCGTCGAGGACAGCGTCGCGCTGCCTGCGCCGACCAGGTTGATCTGGACGCCCGGCACGACGTCCGAGAAGCTGTTGGTCGAACGGTTGACGGTGACGCCGTCGACGGTGAGCTGCGCATCCTGTGCGACCTGCGTGCTGATCATCGTGTCCGCCGTCGTGGCGGTCGCAGCCGGATCGAAGGACAGCGCCGACAGCGACGTGCCGCCGCTCGGCTGCGTGACCGACGGGTCGCTGCTGTCGGTGCCGGTGACGGTGTAGGTCTGCGCCGCGCCGGTCGCGCCCTTGAGCACCAGCGTGCTCTTGCCGTCCGAACCCGAAATCACCGAGGCGGTGACGCCGGCCGCCGCGGCGTTGATCGATTGCGCGATCCCCGCCAACGTGTCGTTGTCGCTGGAAACGGTGACGTTGACCGCGGTGCCGCCCGCGACGCTGAACGACAGCGTACCGTAGTTGAATGGCTGCGCCGTCGCGTAGGCGACCGACTTTACCTGCTGCGCCTTGGCGATCTGCGTGACGCTGATCGAGCTGGTCAGTGCGCCGATCGCCTGCCCCGCGACCGCGCTGACGGTCAGCACCCCAGGGGTCGAGGAGACCGGCTGCGTCTGCAGCGTGCCGCCCGAGACGAGCGTGTTGAGCGAGGTGGAGAAGGCGGTGAGATCGCTCGAGATCGACGCGACCGACGAGATCTGCGCGGTGTTGGCGGTCTGCTTGGTGGTGATCGGCGTTTCGAGCGCGGTGGTCTGCGCGGCGGTCAGGCTGGTGACGAGCGCGCCGGTGTCGATCGCCGCACCGTTGGCGTTGAGGCTGGAGAGGATGCTCGCGCCGATCGCGGCGGTGCTCGCGCTCGCGGTGGCCGCGGTCGTCGCCACGGTCCCCGTCGTGCTGGTGGTCGCGCTGGTCGTCGTCATCGAGCTGTCCTTCGCCTTCAGGAACGACCGTGAAGCAAAAATCTTTACAGCTCGTTCACCGCGTCGGCGGGATTTTCGGGACCGACCAGCCGGCGCACGCTGGCGGCGCCGAGATGTGCCTGGACGCGCAGCGACAGCGCGCCGCTGCCCGCGATCCGGCGCGCGAGATCGGCGGCGGTGATCGTGCCGCGATACGCGGCGTCGGCGACATCGTCGGGGCCGGTATCGAGCTTGCCGAACTCCTCGATCGTGCCGAGCGCCGCGGCGATCCGCTCGCGATTGTCCTCGATCAGCGCGGCGTCGCGCCGCGCCTCGGCCTCCGGATCGGGCTCGCCCTGTGCGGCGCGCAGCGAGGCGAGCCAGCGCAGCCGCTTCTCGCGCCGCTCGATGCTTTCGCGCGCCGACATCGACGCGGCACCGGTCAGCGACACCGCATCCACCCCCGCCACCGCCGATATCGCGTCGCTCATCGCTGGTCCTCGTTCCCGATGACAAGAACGGCAGGATCGGCGCGAGGTTAAGAGGGGATGCGAGATCGAACTACCGCCTCACCAGTTCCCCGGCGCAGGCCGGGGCCCAGGCCCCACGCACCTTTTCGAACGCCGCGCCCGCAAAAGAGTAAGGACCTGCGCCCCGGCTTTCGCCGGGGAACGGTACAGCCACAGTGATATCAGCCGCTCGGCCGAACCTGTTCCCCGGCGCAGGCCGCGGTCCACGCCCCACGGATCTTCTCGAACGCCGCGCCCGCAAAAGAGTAAGGACCTGCGCCCCGGCTTTCGCCGGGGA
>CAXTVK010000037.1:13696-21855 GCA_964247655.1 uncultured Sphingomonadaceae bacterium
ACGGTTAAGGCTCGCCCTCAGCCGCTCGGCCGCCCGTTCTCGTCGAAGCGGATATCGCCGGGTACGTCGACGACGGGCTGCGTGCGCCCCTCCGCCATCGCGCGATCGATGTTGAACACGAATGCGAGGATCGTCGCGACCGCGATGTACAGATCCTCGCGGATCAGCTGCCCCGCGCGCGTCGTGAAATAGATCGCGCGCGCCAGCTGCGGGTAGCTCAGCATCGGCACCTTATGCTCCTCGGCGAGCGCGCGGATCGCGTCGGCCGTCGCGCCGCGGCCCCGCGCGACGACGATCGGCGCGGCGTCCTCGCCCGGCCGATAGCGCAGCGCGATCGCGAAATGCGTCGGGTTGGTGAGCACCACGCTCGCCTCCGCCACCGCCGATCGCGCGCCGCGCCGCGCGGTCTCCATCTGGCGCCTGCGGATCGCGCCCTTGAGTTCGGGCGAGCCCTCGGTCTGCTTGTGCTCGTCCTTGACGTCCTGCTTGCTCATGCGCAGCTTGGCGGTGCGGCGGATCATCTGCGCGGGCACGTCGACCCCCGCGATCAGCACCAGCCCCATCGCCATCACGATCACCGCGAACACGAAGCTGTGGCCGAGTTCGGTCATCGCGCTCTTCATGTCGCCGCGGCCCATCGTGGTGATCCGCGCCATACGCGACGACAGCAGCCACCAGCCGATCACGCCCATCACCGCCACCTTGGCGATCGCCTTCAGCAGCTCGATCAGCCCCTGCATGCCGAAGATGCGCTTGATCCCCGCGAGCGGGTTGATCCGCTCGGGCTTGAACGCGATCGCGCCCCAGCGGAAGCCGAACGCGCCGAGCAACGCCGGCGTCCCGATCGCCGCGGCGATCGTCGCGCCGAACAGCAAGGCGAGCGGCACGACGATATGGCCGAGCATGCCCAGCAGCGTCGTCCCCGGCTCGAAATCGTCGATCGCGCCGCGCCCGAAGCTCAGCGATCCGCGCAGCACCTCGCTCAGCGCGCCGACCAGCAGCGGGCCGCCCAGCGCGATCCAGCCCGCGCCGACGATCATCACCATCGCCGCGCCCAGATCCTTCGATTGGAGGACGTCGCCCTTCTCCGCGGCATCCTTTAGCTTCTTCTGGGATGGGGCTTCCGAGCGTTCGCCTGCGGATTCCTCGGCCATCAGCTCTTGCTCGCCGCAAGGTGGCGCGAAAGTTCGAGCCCACGCTCGATCGAGCTGGCGATGCCGTCGCCGATCGCTGGCGCGGCGATCGCCAGCAGCACGACGCCAGCCAGGATTGTCGCGGGCAAGCCCACCGAGAACAGGTTCATCGCGGGCGCCGATCGTGCCAGCATCGCCATCACCACCTGCACCAGGATCAGCGCGAAGCCGACCGGCAGCGCGATCGCCATCCCGGCCGCGAACATATCGCCGCCGAACGCGAACACGTCGTGCAGGCTCCCCTGCCCCAGCCACGCCTGCCCGGGCGGCAGCGACCGGTAGCTGTCGACGATGATCGTCGCGAGCATCAGATGGCCGTCCATCGCGAGGAACAGGAAGGTGCCGAGGATCGACAGGAACTGGCCGATCGCGGGTGTCGACGCGCCCGACTGCGGATCGACCATCGAGGCGAAGCCCAGCCCCATCGAATTGGCGATCACCTCGCCCGCCATCATCGCGGCGGCATAGCCGAGCTGAACCGCGAAGCCGAGCGCGAGCCCCGCGATCACCTCGCCCGCGACGAGCACGACGCCCGAGATGGTGGCGATCCCGCCCGGCGGCAGATCGAACGGCACCTGCGACAAAGCCGGGATGCCGACCGCGAGACTGATGATCAGCCGCACCTGCACCGGCACGTTCTGTGCGCCGAACACGGGTGCGGCAAGAAACGCCGCACCGGGCCGGATCATCGCGATCAGGAAGATCCAGAGGTTCGCTTCGATCCCGACGAGGCCGGCGGGAAACATCAGGCGCACGACACGGCTAGTGCAACAGGTCTGGAATGCGGTGGAACATATCGCGCGTGAAATCGGCGAGCAGCGTCATGATCGCGCCGCCGAACAGCGCGATGCAGATCGCGACGATCAGCAGCTTGGGGATGAACGCCAGCGTCTGCTCGTTGATCGACGTCGCCGCCTGCACCATGCCGAGGATCAGCCCCGCGACCAGCGCCGGGATCAGGATCGGCGCCGACGCGAGAGCAAGCACCCACATCGCCTGCTGGGCTACGCCGATGAAATAGTCCGTACCGACCGCGGGTTCCACGACCTACATCCTCCCCATCTGCGATGGGGAGGGGGACCGCTCGCAAAGCGAGTGGTGGAGGGGGCGACCGGCAAGCGAGACGCTCGCAGCAAAAGCCCGGTTCCCCGGCGAAGGTCGGGGCCCAGGCCCGTACTCTGAAGGACGCGCAGCACCGACTAAAGGCGTGGGGCCTGGGCCCCGGCCTTCGCCGGGGAACGGTGACGCTGCGGCGTTCACCCGAAACTCTGCGCGAGGCTGCCCATCGTCAGCGCCCAGCCGTCGACCAGCACGAACAGCAGCAGCTTGAACGGCATCGAGATGATCGTCGGCGACAGCATCATCATGCCGAGCGACATCAAGGTCGTCGCCACTACCAGATCGATCACGAGGAAGGGCAGGAAGATCAGGAAGCCGATCTGGAACGCGGTCTTCAATTCCGACGTCACATAGGCGGGCAGCAGGATCGAGAAGGGAATGTCCGCCGCCGTCGCGACCTTGGGCGCGTGCGCGATATCGGTGAACAGCTGGATGTCGGTCTTGCGCACCTGCCGCACCATGAACACGTGCAGTGCGTCGCCCGAGCGACTGATCGCGGTCTCGAGCGGGATCTGGCCGGCGCCATAAGGGGTGACCGCACCCTGGTTGATCTGGTCGATCACGGGCCGCATGATGAACAAAGTCAGGAACAGCGACAGCCCGACCAGCACCTGATTGGGCGGCGTCTGCTGGAGGCCCAGCGCCTGGCGCAGGATCGACAGCACGATGATGATCCGCGTGAAGCTGGTCATCATCAGCAGCAGCGACGGCAGCACCGTCAGCAGGCTCATCAGAATGAGGATCTGCAGCGACAACGACAGCGGCTTGCCGTCGCCCGACACCTGCCCGAGCGCCTTGTTGAGCGCGGAAGTCTGCACCGCGCCGGGGGGCGTCACGACGCCTGTGCCGGGCGCCGCGGCGGCGAAGGCGGGATGAGCGAGGAGGAAGGCAAGCAGCAGCAGCACGATCGCGCCGAAAACCAACCGTTTCCCCACGAAGGCGGGGACCCAGCTCTGGCGTTGCGACTGGGCCCCCGCCTGCGCGGGGGAACATGATGTAGCAAATGCCTCCCGTTCCCCGGCGAAAGCCGGGGCCCAGGGTTTCAGGCGCGGCGCTTGCAGCCCCTGGACCCCGGCTTTCGCCGGGGAACGGGCGGCAACCGTAACGACGCTCACCTACGCATCCCCGTCGTCGATATAGCGCTGAAAGCCGCCGTCGATCGGCGCTTCGGCGAGCACGTCCATCCGTCCGCGCGAGACGCCCACCAGGATCCGCTTGCCCTCGAACTCGACGACCGCGAGCCGGCCGCCGGTGGCGCCCATCGGCACCGCGTCGACGATCCGCACCAGCTTGTCGCGCTGGCCGAGCGTCGAAAAGCCCGGCTGGAACT
Organism: uncultured Sphingomonadaceae bacterium; assembly: GCA_964247655.1. Lineage (GTDB taxonomy): Bacteria > Pseudomonadota > Alphaproteobacteria > Sphingomonadales > Sphingomonadaceae > Solisphingomonas. The sequence goes on from CAXTVK010000037.1 coordinate 17,339, forward strand.
TCCGCAGCAGCCACAGCGTGCCGACCGCCATCCCCGCGACCAGCGCGAGCATGACGACGACGTTGAGCAGATAGGTCCAGGTCATGCCCGGCGTTCGAGCCCCGCGAGCCGCGCCTCGGTGGCGACGACATCGACCACGCGGATGCCGAAGCGGCCGTTGACGGTCACCACCTCGCCCTTGGCGACCAGCGTGCCGTTGACGAGGATGTCGAGCAATTCGTTGGCCTGACGATCGAGCTCGACCACCGAGCCTTCGTTGAGATCGAGCAGTTCGCTGAGCTTGAGCGAGGTCGAACCGACCTCGACCGACAGCCGCAGCGGGATGTCTGCCAGTAGCCGGAAATTGCGCCCGGCCGGCGTGCTCGGATCGTCGATCCCCGGAAAGGGCGCGTCGCTCATGTCGCTCAATTCCCCATGTCCCCGCTTGGCGTCATGTCGCTCACTGCCCCCCGGTGCGGTCCGGCGCGCCGATCGTTTCGACCTGGAACGCCGCGCGCCCTTCCTGCTCGCCGATCGTGCCTTCCGCAAGCCGTCTGTTGCCGACGATCAGCGGAACCCGCGGCGCCAGCGTGATCGGGATCACGTCGCCCGCCTTGAGCGCGAGCAGCTCGCTGACCGACAGCGTCGGCCGCGCCACCACCGAGCGCACCGGCAGACTCACCTGCTCGAGCGCGCGCGCCATGCGCCAGCGAAACTCGCTGTCGACGGGTGCCGCCTCGGCATGGGTCTTGGCGGCCAGCTGCGCTTCGTAGGCACGCATCGCGCCGAGCGGAAACACCAGATCGATGCTCGTCGCCCCCGGTCCGCCGCCGGCGACCGAGAAGCGCTGCACCACCACCGACTCGTCGCCGCGCACCAGGCTGGCATAGCCGGCATTGGTCTCGCGCGACGCGAGCATCGATTCGAGCGGGACGATGTCGGCCCACACCTCGACCACCGCGCCGGTAATCGCGTCGGTCAGCCGCGAGAGCAGCCGTTCCTCGGCCGCCGTGAATTCGCGCTTGCGCGATGCCGCGGCGATGCTGCCGCCGGTGCCGCCATAAAAAGCGTCGACCAGCCGGCTGACATAGTCGGGCGCGATCGCGACCAGCATGCCGCCCTTCATCGGACGCAGGCGATAGAGGCTGAGCGAGGTGAATTCGGGCAGCGCATCGCGCCACGTCTCGAACCGCGAGGTCAGCGCGGGCTCGGCCTCGACCTTGGGTTTGACCCGCGCGAACGGTTCGAACACGTCGCGCAAGCGCCGCGCCAGCCGCTCGCCGACCCGGTCGAGCCCGGCCAGCCGGGCGCCCGGCCGCAGCGCTTCGCTGCCGAGCGCGAACGGTTGCACGTCCTTGCCCACCAGCTGCGCGCTCAGCCGCGTTCCCTCCTGCTTGTCGATCGGCTCCCGGGCCACTTCGGTTCCTTCACGCTGACGTCACCACCCTTACTGGATGATGAAGCTGGTGAAATAGACATCATCGACGCCGCCGTAACCCGTCTTGTCGACGAGCACCTTGTTGATCGCGTCACGCAGCCGTCCCTGCAGCGCAGTCTTGCCCTCGGGCGTGCCGAGCACGAACGCATCCTGGTTGGCGAGCACCTCGAGCACCGCCGAGCGGATCGGCATCTCGTTGTCCTTGAACCCGTCGAGCACCTTGGCGTCGTAGAAGGTCGAGACGCCGAGCGAGATCTGCGCGATGCCGTCGGTATCGCGCAGGTTCGACGTGAAGGGCTGCTCCATCGTGTAATAGGACGCCTTGTAGAGCCGCGGATCGGGCACGAAGCTGCCGACGGTCTTGTGCACGTCGGACGGATTCGCGCTCTGGCCGTCGCGGGTCACCAGCTTGGGCGCGTAAGGATCGGTCTTCTCGCCCGCCTTGGCGCCGCCCAGCCCCATGCCGGCCGCGAACATGCCGCCGCCGACGCCGCCGCCGACGAGCAGCAGCCCGCCGAGCACCATCACGATCAGCTTCTTCTTGCCCTTCTTCTTGGGCGCGGGGGTGGCGTCGTCACTCATCGGTCAAGTCCTCGGGGCCTCACGCGTAAAGTCCATCGGCGGGTTCGGGCGCCGCGTCGGCGTCCGGCGCGCCGGGGTTCGGGACGGGATTAGCGGCAGAAGGTTGCGATCGGGTTTGCGACTGCCGCCCCGAATCGCCCTGGGCGTTCGCCTGCGCGGAAAAACTTCCGTTCGACGACGCGGATTGCCGCGAATCGCCCTGGTTCGAAGACGAGCGCGAATCGGCGCCCGCCTGTCCGCCGCCGACGTCGACCTGCGCGCTGGCGATGTGGAAGCCGTGGCGTCCGGCTTCCGCGATCAGTTGCGGGCGCGCGTCGGCGAGCGCGACGCGGCTGGCTTCGCTGCTCGCGGTGAGCGTGACGGTGGTGCCGATCGCATCGCGCGTCATCTCGACCTGCACCGCGCCGAGATGCTGCGGCGCGACTTCGAAGCGCAGCGGACCGGTGCCCGCACCTGTAGCGGCGATGTCGTGCGCGATACCGTCGAGCCAGGCGCCCTGCTTCGCGAGATCGAGCTGGCGATCGGCGGCGCCGGTCGCGAGTTGGCGGGCAGCGCCATCGGCGACAGAGGTGTGCGCGTTGGCGGCGACCGTCACGGTCGTCGAGACGGGGATCGGCGTCGCGGCGGACGAAGCAGTCGGATCGAGCGTCGCCGCCGTCGAGTCGGCATCGGCATCGTCGTCCGGCTTGCGGTTGGCTGCGGGCACGCGCGCATCGGCGCGGCTGGAGAAGGGCGTGGTCGCCGGCGCGATCCGCGACGCCATCAGCGCGGCGGTCGCCGTGGTGGGCGTCGCGACCGCAACCGCCGGGGTGTCGGCGGCCGGCCCCGGATCGGCCGCGGCCGCCGCGACCGGCGGATCGCCCGCCTGCTTGGCGGCGAGGCTGTCGGCGAGCGCGGCGAGGACGGGCGCGAGCGTTGCGTCGGTCGGATCGACGCTGGTCTGCGTCAGATCGATCGCGGCGTCGGTCGCGGAGGCCGATGATGCCGCCACACCCAGGGCGACGCGCTGCGGTATGTCGGACGCGGGCTTGCTCGATGCGGCCGGCGCGGCATCGGTGGCGACCGCTGCGGCCGTGGGAAGCGGTGACGGCGCCGGCGTTGATCCATCGGCGACCGCGGCCACGTCGGCATCGTCGCGGACTGCATCGTCGTCGCGCTTGGCGTGCGGCGCCTTGTCGCCCGAACGGAGCGTACGAGACGACGCCGCATTGCGCGCCGTCGGTTCGCTCGCCCCAGCGATCACCGCGCGAAAACCTGTGCCGGCATCGGCCTTCGCCGGCTTGGCAAAGTCCGATGAGGACGGCGCCTTTCCGGCGAGTGTCGTGACACTGCCCATGCTCACGCCTCCCCGCCCCAGCCGCGCGGCGGACGGTGCGTGGTTGCGGACTGGCGGCGTTCGACGAGGATGTCGGCCTGCTTGGTGGCGCGCTCGGCGAGGCGCTCGGCGCTTTCCTGCGCGATGCGCGCCTCGATCCGTTCGGCGGCCTTGGCGGCGGCGGTGGCACGCGCGCCGACGATCGCATCGGCGAGGCCGAAGCGTGCGAGATCGAGCCGGTGCGCGAGCTCGCCCTGCGCCGCCAGCGTCTGCGAGGTGAGCCTCCCGACTCCGGTGGTAAGGCTGAGCCGCAGATCGAGCACGCGCGCGGCGCTCTGCTCGAGCGTCTGCAGCTGCGCATCGGCGGCGGCGGCGGCGCCCGATGCGAGCACATGCTCGATGCGGCGGACGCGCGCGATGCGCTCGCGGCGGCGGACGAGGCCGGTCATGCGCCGAACCGTTCGATCAGCTCGGCCGAGCTATGCGCGAGATCGATGCGATCCTTGGGCTTCTGCTTGAGGAAATCGAGGATCTCGCGGTGGCGCAGGATCGCCTGGTCGATCGTTGCGTCCGATCCGGCCTTGTAGGCGCCCATCAGGATGAGATCGCGATTCTCCTCGTAGACCGACCAAAGCCGGCGCAGCGAGGCCGCGGCATCGCCATGCTCCTCGTCGACTATGTCCGCCATCACGCGGCTGAGCGAGCGGCCGACGTCGATCGCGGGGAAAATGCCCTGCTCCGACAAGGTGCGCGACAGGATGATATGACCGTCGACGATCGCGCGCGCGGTATCGACGATCGGATCGTCGCCGTCGTCGCCGTCGGCGAGCACGGTGTAGAGTGCGGTGATCGAGCCGCCCGAGCGCGCATCGGCACCGGCGCGCTCGATCAGCCGCGGGATCATCCCCAGCGCGGAAGGCGGATAGCCCTTCATCGTCGGCGGCTCACCCAGCGACAGGCCGAGTTCGCGCTGCGCATGCGCGCAGCGGGTGAGGCTGTCAATCAGCAGCAGGACGCGCTTGCCCTGCGCACGAAAATATTCGGCGATCGCGGTGGCGCGCATCGCGGCGCGCAGGCGGAGCACTGGGGGGTGATCGGCGGGGACCGCGACGACGACGCTCTTCTCGCGCACACCGGGGATGAGCTTTGTCGCGAGGAAGTCGGCGACTTCGCGGCTGCGTTCGCCGATCAGCCCGACGACGA
>CAXTVK010000038.1:0-20576 GCA_964247655.1 uncultured Sphingomonadaceae bacterium
TCGCGCGAATATATGAAGCTGCTGATGCCGGCGCACGCGAAGAAGATTCGGCCGTACATCGACGCGGTGCCGCTGTTCCAGCGCTTCGGCGTCGAGGATCAGCTTACCGCGATGTACCAGCCCGTCGTGCAGCTCAAGTCGGGCGGCTATCTGGTGATCAACCCGACCGAGGCGCTGGTCTCGATCGACATCAACTCGGGCCGTTCGACGCGCGAGCATAATATCGAGCAGACCGCGACCGCGACCAACCTCGAGGCCGCGCACGAGATCGCGCGCCAGCTCCGCCTGCGCGACATGGCCGGCCTTGTCGTCATCGACTTCATCGACATGGACAATGGGTCCAACGTTCGGAAGGTCGAGAAGGCGATGAAGGAGGCGCTCAAGAATGATCGCGCCCGCATCCAGGTCGGCCGGATCTCGTCCTTCGGCTTGATGGAGATGAGCCGCCAGCGCCTGCGCACCGGCGTGCTCGAGGCGTCGACCCGGATCTGCCCGCATTGCGAGGGCACGGGCTTCGTCCGCACCGCATCCTCCGCCGGCCTGTCGGCGCTCCGCCTGCTCGAGGAGGCCGCCGCCCGCGGCCGCGGCACGCTGCTCACGCTGCGCACCTCGCGCGAGGCGACGATCTACGTGCTCAACCGCAAGCGCGCCGAGATCAGCGAGATCGAGGATCGCTACGGCGTCGAGATCGAGGTGATCCCCGATCATCACGACGAAGGCGCGCGGATGACCGTCGACATCTCCGGCCCGCCGCCGGCGCATGCGCCCAAGCTGCCGCCGATGCCCGAACCCGATCCCGACGACCTGTTGATCGACGAGATCGAGGAGGACGAGGAGGAGATCGAAGAGGTATCCGACGAGGAGGAGACCGAGCGTCCGGCCAAGGCCGAGCGTGCGGAGCGCGGCGAACGCGCCGAGCGTCCCGCGGGCGAGGAAGGCGAGGGCGGTCGTCGCCGTCGCCGTCGTCGCCGTCGTGGCGGTCGCCGCGAGGATGGCGCGCCCGAAGGTGCCGAGGGTTCGCCCGAGGCCGAAGGCGAAGAGCCCCTGGGCGAGGACGAGGATGTCGGCGAGGCCGTCGCCGAGGGTGCCGCCGAGCAGAGCGATGCCGATGCGCAGGCCGATGGCACACGCCGTCGCCGGCGTGGGCGTCGCGGCGGTCGTCGTCGCGAGGGTGGCGAGCCGCTGATCGTCGATGCCGGCGATGTCGGCCCCGCCGCGACCGACGTCGCTGCCGAGGGCGTCTCCGCGACCGAAGGCCGCACCGAGCTGCTCGAAGCCGCGCCGGTGACCGCCGTCGAACCCGAAGCCGAAGCGCCAAAGCCGCGCGGTCGCCGCCGTCCGCGCGCGCGCACCGCAGCCGAGATCGCCGCCGATACGCCGGTCGCGGTCGAGGCGGCGCCTGTCGCCGAAGCCGCGCCGGTCGAAGAGGTCGCCGAGACGCCCGTGCCGCGACGTGGCCGTCGCAAGAAGGTCGTCGAGGAGGCGCCCGTCGAGGCCATCGCGCCCGAGCCGGCACCTGCGCCGGTCGCCGAGGAGCCGGCCGAGGAGCCCGCGCCCAAGCCGCGTCGGTCGCGCCGGAAGGCGGAGCCCGCAGCCGAGCCGACAGCGGAAGCGGCGCCCGAGCCCGTCGCCGAAGCAGCGCCCGCCAACGATGCGGCCGGCGACGCGGCGGCTGACGAGGAACGGGCCGACGACGGCACCCCGCGCCGCGGCTGGTGGCAGCGTACCTTCGGCGCCTGATCGTCAGGGCATGATCCCCTCGGCGCCCGCCACCGCCTCGCGCTTCGACGCGGGCTCAGTGGCAGGCGGCGAGGGGATAGCGAACACCGCCATCGGGGCCGACCGCATGCCGAGTCTCCCTTTCCCGTCGCCCCTGCGCAGGCAGGGGCCCATGTCTGTACGATGTGCCGCGACGGCGGATAGCGCGAGAAATGGGCCCCTGCCTACGCACGGGCGACGTCATGCTATTCGCGCTCTTATCTTCCTGCTGCTCACCCTCCTCCTCGCCGCGCGCCCCGCACTGGCGCAGGACGATGACCCGCAAGTGCTGCGCGACACCGAGACCGAGGCGTTCTTCCACGACATCTCGACTCCGCTCGCCAAGGCGGCGGGGCTCGATACGAGCAAGGTGCAGGTGATCCTGCTCTCGGATCAGTCGATCAACGCGGGCGCCACGTCGGGGCAGCTGGTCGGCATCAACGCGGGCACGATCTTCGCTGCGGACAATGTCGGCGAACTGCAGGGCGTGATCGCGCATGAGTTCGGCCATCTCGCGGGCGGCCATGTGCCGCTGTCGGGCGACAATTACGGCAAGTTCGGCAAGATCAGCCTGCTCTCGCTGCTCGCCGGTGTCGCCGCGATCGCGGCGGGGGCGCCCGAGGCTGGCATGGCGGTGATGGGCGCGGGCACGACGATCGCGCAAAGCGATGCGCTCGCCTTTTCCCGCGCGCAGGAGGCGAGTGCCGATGCGGCGGGCGCTTCCTATCTGAAGGCCGCGCGTCTCTCGGGAGCGGGGATGCTGAGCTTCTTCGGCAAGCTCAAGGTCGAGGAATATCGCCTGTCGCCCGCCGACGAGGCGATCAACCCGTTCATGCAGGATCACCCGATGTCCGCCGATCGCCAGGCGACGCTGCAAAAGGACGTGACCAGCTCGCCCTATTACGCGGTGCCCGTCGATCCGGTGCTGCAGGCGCGGTTCCTGCGGATCAAGGCCAAGCTACAGGGCTTCCTGCTCGATCCGACGACGGTGATGCGCACCTTCCCCGAGCGCGACCAGTCGATCCCCGCGCATTATGCGCGCGCCTATGCCTGGCATCGCAGCGCCTATCCCGACAAGGCCGACGCGGAGGCCAATGCGCTGATCGCCGCGGCCCCGCTCGATCCCTATTTCAACGAATTGAAGGGCCAGATCCTGCTCGAGAACGGCCACCCGAAGGACTCGCTCGCGCCGCTGCGGATCGCAGTGGCGCAATCGCACAGCGCGCCGCTGATCTCGGCGATGTTCGGCCATGCGCTGCTCGCCACCGACGATCCCAAGAACTTCGCCGAGGCCGAGCGCGTGCTGAAGGTCTCGGTCGACAAGGATCGCGAGGATCCGCTCGCCTGGTATGCGCTCGGCACCGTCTACGCGCAGCAGGGCGACGAGGCGCACGCCGCGCTCGCCACCGCCGAACGCTATGCGATGGGCGGCGACGATCGGCTCGCGCGCCAGAATGCCGAGCTCGCGATGCGCGGCATTCCCGAAGGCAGTATCGACTATCTGCGCGCGGAGGATATCGCGGTCACCTCGCGCAACAATCTCGACGACAAGGTCAGGCATAAACGATGAACGGCAGGAATCTGGCGGGCGGTCTCGCCGCAGCCGCAGTCGGCGCGATCATCGCGGTGGTGGCGACGCACGGCATTGGTGGCGGCGCACTGATGCCAGCGGCGACGGGCGCCAGCGTCCAGGCCTATCTCGCCGATCATCCCGAGGCGCTGTCCGAGGCGGTGGACCGGCTGCAGGACAAGCAGACCGCCACGCTGATCGACTCGCACCGCGCCGCGATCGAAACGCCGTTTGCGGGCGCCTATGCGGGCAATCCCAGGGGCGACGTCACGCTGGTCGAATATTTCGACTATGCCTGCGGCTTCTGCCGCAACACCGTCGGCGACATCGACAAGCTGGTCGCGAGCGATCCGGGCGTGCGTGTGGTGTTCAAGGAACTGCCGATCCTCTCGCCCTGGAGCGCGCAGGCCGCGAAGCTCAGCCTCGTGGCGGCGCAAACGGGCAAGTTCGGCGCGTTCCACCACCGGATGTTCGCAGCGGGCTCGCTCGATGCGGCGAAGGTGGCGCAGGCGGGCGCCTCGGCGGGCCTCGACGCGCACGCCGCCGACAGCCCCGCGGTCGCCGCCGAACTCCAGACCAACCTCGAAACCGCGCGCACTCTGCGGCTGTCGGGCACGCCCAGCTTCGTGGTGGGCGACCAAATGCTGGCGGGCGCGATCGGCTATCAGGGGTTGAAGGACGCGGTCGACAAGGCGAGGGCGGCGAAGACGAAGGCCTGAGGCTTTTCTGTTCCCCGGCGAAGGCCGGGGCCCAGGCCCGTACTCGATATCGGGCGCCACGCAGAAATAGCGACGTGGGGCCTGGGCCCCGGCCTGCGCCGGGGAACCGCCGAGTTTGCTGCCGACTCCTACACCGCCGGATTGGGCAGCGCCTCACCCGCAAAGAATGCCGCGAGGTTCGCGACGAGCATCCCCGCCATCTTCTGCACCGCGACGTCGGTGGCGCCTGCGGTGTGCGGGGTGAGCACCGTGTTGGGCACGTCCGCCCAGCGGCCGGCGGGCGTCGGCTCGGTCTCGAACACGTCGAGCGCGGCGCCGCCGAGCGTGCCGTCGCGCAACGCGGCGATCGCCGCATCCTCGTCCACCAACTGCCCGCGCGCGACGTTGACCAGCAGGCCGTCCTTGCCCAGAGCCGCGATCACCTCGGCGGAGATCAGCCCGACATTGCCGTCGTGCGCGCGTGCCGCGACGACGAGGATGTCGCTGTCGGTCGCGAGCCGGACGAGCGTGTCGGCGCGCGGCCATGTCGCCTCGGGCTTGGCGTTCGGCCCCCACCAGGCGACCTGCATCCGCATCGCCTCGGCCCGCCGCGCCACCGCGCGCCCGATCCCGCCGAGCCCGACGATACCGAGCTTCGCGCCGCCCAGCGACCGCGTCAGCGTCTTCGCGCGCGCATGCCACTCGCCCGCGCGCAGCGCCCGGTCGCCCGAGACGATGTGGCGGCGGTGGCCGACGATCAGCCCGATCGCGTGATCGGCTACGTCCTCGTCATTGGCATCCTGCGCATGGCTGACGAGCAGGCCGCGCGATCGGGCCCAGGCGACGTCGATCCCGTCATAGCCGACCGTGAAGCAGGCGATCAGCCCGAGCTTCGGTATCCGATCGACCAGCGCGCGATCGACCGCATATTCGCCGGCGACCACGATCGCGCGGACGTCGGCGAGCTGCGCGTCGTCGGGGCGATCCCAGAGCAGTAGCAGGTCGTACTGGCTGGCGAGGAGCGCGGCCACGGGCGCGAGATGCGGTTGCGCGACGAGGATGGTGGGGCGGTCTGTCATGGGGTGGCTTTAGGAGGGTCGGTCGCGCGAGGCCACCTCCCGTAAAAGCCCCTCCCTTTCAGGGAGGGGTTGGGGTGGGTATTGGCTTGGCGATACGGTCGCGCCGCTGCCTGGCGCATCCGTATCGTACGCCTCGACCCACCCCCGACCCCTCCCTTTTAGGGAGGGGAGAAGATGAAAGCGAAGGGAGAAGCTCACCCCACCCGGTTCGCCAGCCACCCGTAGAGGAACGCCTCGTCCGCCGGGCGCCGCTCGGCGAGCACCAGATAGCGTTCGCCCTGCAGCGCATCGAGCGCCTTGACCAGCACGGCTTGCGCGCCCGCACCCCGCACGCGCACGAATGCCTCCAGCGCGGCGAGCACCGCGGCGTCGATCGCGCCCGTCGGCGGTATGTCGCGATAGTCCTTGCCGCCGCGGTTGAGCGCGTTGAGCGAGCGGCGCAGGAAGCCGGCCGCGGTGCCCGTGCCCATGTTGACGCCGGTGTCGAACAGTTCGGCGGCGACCGTCGGCGCGAGCGTGGCGACCCGATCGAGCCTCGGGGTCTCCCAATAATCGGCGCGGTAGATCGCGATCGCGGTGTCGCGCGGCAGCCGCGTCATCGGCCCCGCATAGCCGTGCGCCCGCGCGACCGCCTGGGTGACGCCGAAGCAGGTCGGCCCGCCCTTGTCCGCGGGATTGGCGACATAGCCGCCCTCGCGGGCGATCAGCTCTTCGATGAGGTCGGTCGGGTCCATCGGTGACTCCATGGCAAATCGGAGTCGACTCATATAACCATAAAGGTTCGTGTAGGAAAATGGTTTTCTTTTCCCGTTCGTCCTGAGTGCCATCGAGCTTGTCGAAATGGCGTATCGAAGGACGGTGGCCTGGTGGGTCAGTCCTTCGATACGGGCCTTCGACTACGCTCAGTCCCTACTCTGGACGAACGGTGGTTAATGAAGGGCCAAACGGAAAAGGCCGCCTCGATCTCGATCGAAGCGGCCTTTCAAGCGCCGAAGGGCATGACGAACCGTCAGGCGACCTGCGCGGTCGCGACTTCCTGCGGGTCGCGGAGCACATAGCCGCGGCCCCAGACGGTCTCGATGTAATTGTCGCCCTCGCAGGCCAGCGACAGCTTCTTGCGCAGCTTGCAGATGAACACGTCGATGATCTTGAGTTCGGGCTCGTCCATCCCGCCGTAGAGATGGTTGAGGAACATCTCCTTGGTCAGCGTCGTGCCCTTGCGCAGCGAGAGCAGCTCGAGCATCGCATATTCCTTGCCGGTCAGATGCACGCGGGCATTGTCGACCTCGACCGTCTTGGCGTCGAGATTGACCGCGAGCTTGCCCGTCTTGATCACCGACTGGCTGTGCCCCTTCGAGCGGCGGACGATCGCATGGATGCGCGCCACCAGTTCCTCGCGGTGGAACGGCTTGGTGACGTAATCGTCGGCGCCGAAGCCCAGCGCGCGGACCTTGCTCTCCATCTCGGCGGTGCCCGACAGGATCATCACCGGCGTCTGCACCTTGGCGACGCGCAGTTTCTTGAGCACGTCGTAGCCGTGCATGTCGGGCAGGTTGAGATCGAGGCAGATCAGGTCGTAGTCGTAGAGCTTGCCGAGGTCCAAGCCCTCCTCGCCCAGATCGGTCGTATAGACGTTGAAGCCTTCCGCGCCGAGCATGAGTTCGATCGCCTTGGCGGTCGTCGGTTCGTCTTCGATCAGCAGTACGCGCATGGTCTATTCATCCCCGTCAGCTCGGTCCCGCCCCACGACGCGACTGCACCGGTATTAACCATTACAGGAATGAACGAGAAAGGTTAACGCCGAGTAAAGCCCGAATGACTTTTCCGCTAACGAATTTGTGCGCGCGTGGCAGGCGTGGCACAGGGCGCGCATGTTGACCGATCTCGTATTATTCATCGACGCGGAGGCGATCGTCCTCGACAAGCCCGCGGGCCTGCCCGTCGACGCCCCCCGCGACGGCTCGTCGAGCGTCGAGGTGGTGCTCGACACGTTCCGCTTCGGCTTCCAGCGGACCCCCAGCGCGGTGCACCGGCTCGATCGCGACACCTCGGGCTGCCTGCTGATCGCGCGCCACCCCAAGGCGCACAAGCGCTTCGCCGCGGCGTTCGAGGCGGGGCTGGTCGAGAAGACCTACGTCGCCGTGCTCGACGGCATGCCGGAAGGCGAGAGCGGGCGGATCGAGCTGCCGCTGACCAAGCGCTCGACGCGCGAGGAGGGCTGGCGGATGGTCGCCGATCCTCGCGGCAAGGCGGCGGTGACGGATTGGCGCCTGCTCGGCGTGGTCGAGGGCAGGGCGCTGGTCGAGTTCAGGCCGCAAACCGGACGGACGCACCAGTTGCGCGTGCATGCCGCCGACGGGCTCGGTCATGCGATCGTCGGCGATCCGGTGTATGGGCGCGGCGGCGAGCCCCCTTCGACGGGCTCAGGACAGGGCATGTTGCTGCATGCATCGCGCTTGCGGCTGCCGCGCGACCCGAAGGCGGCGATCGACGTGGCCGCGCCGCTGCCGAAGAGCTTTGCGCGCTGGGCGGCGCTGATCGAGTTGTCCGATCCTGCCGCCGGATAGCCGATCAAAATCCTCCCCTGCAAGGGGAGGGGACCGCTCGCGTAGCGATTGGTGGAGGGGTGTCCGACCTCGGAGGCTGGGCGCCCGGCTGAGGCGTGGTCTACCCCTCCACCACCGGCTGCGCCGGCGGTCCCCCTCCCCCTCCGGGGGAGGATGATTCCCCCTTCAATCCCGCACCTTGCCCCGCAGGCTCTTGACCGCGCCGCGCTTCGCCTTGCCCTCCACCCGCCGCATCTGCGAGCCCTTGGTCGGCTTGGTCGGCTTGCGCCGCTTGGGGACGAACGTCGCCTCCTTGATCAGCGCGACCAATCGCTCGCGGACCTCGCGGCGGTTCATCTCCTGCGAGCGGCTGCCCTCGGAGCGCAGCACCAGCACGCCCTCGCGCGTCAGCCGCGAGCCGGCGAGGTCGCTCAGCCGGTGCTTGACCGCGTCGGGCAGGTTGGGCGATCCCCACACGTCGAAGCGCAGCAGCACCGCGCTGTCGGTGGTGTTGACGTGCTGCCCGCCGGGGCCGGACGAGCGCGTGAAACTCTCGGCAATCTCGTCGCTGTCGATCGCGATCGAGCGGGTGATGGGGATCGCGACCATCCGCCCTATCTATCGGGCGGCCGCGCGGGGCGATAGAGTCCCGCCGCCCGAACCAGGAGCCGCCATGTTCGATTTCGTCGCCCGCACCGATGCCGATACCGCCACGATCTGGGACGATCTGATCGGCGCCGCCGACGGCGTCACGTCGGGCGAGCGCGACGGCATCGCCAACATGGCCAATGTCGCGGCGCTGTGCTGGGAGTTGCTGCCCGATCTCAATTGGGCCGGCTTCTACCGCATCATCGACGGCGAACTCGTGCTCGGGCCGTTCCAGGGTCGCGCCGCGTGCATCCGCATCGCGATCGGCCAGGGCGTGTGCGGCACCGCGGCGGCGACCGCGACGACGCAGCGGATCGACGATGTCCATGCCTTTCCCGGCCACATCGCCTGCGACGCCGCCTCCGCCTCCGAACTCGTCGTGCCGATCGTCGTCGAGGGCCGCGTGATCGCAGTGCTCGATCTCGACAGCCCGACGCCCTCGCGCTTCACGCCCGAGGATGCCGTCGGCGCCGAGAAACTCTGTGCGTTGATCGCCTTACGCCTCGCGGGCTGACCCGATTCGGGACTCGCCGCGCGTTCTGGCGCTTGGGGCGTGCAACCCGCCGATGCTATGCGGGTTTCAGATCATGGTCCCGCACGTCATCACCGTCGCGGACCGGCAACAGGGGATAGACATGCGGCACATCGGCACATTGGCAGGCGCGGCGCTGATCGCATTGGCACCGGGCGTGGCATCGGCGCAGATGGGCGCGCCCGCCGGCGCACCGATGCAGCCGGGCGGCTGGGGTCAGGGCGGCTGGCAGGCCGGCGCGCCGGGTGCCGGCTATGCGTCCGCGCCGCAGGGCTATGCGCATGCCGATGGCGGCGAGGGGCATCAGGGCGGCATGGAGCATGGCCACGCCAATTACCGCCGCCTCGATCGTGGCAAGCGCATGCCGCGCGCGTACAGCGATCCGAGCTACGTCGTCAGCGACTGGAGCGACTGGGGTTTCTCGCCGCCGGGCCCGGGCATGCGCTGGGTGCGCTATTATGACGACGGCATGCTCGTCGACGGCGACGGCCGCATCGTCGATGCGCGCTACGGCGTCGATTGGGATCGCGGCCATCGCGGCCCGCGTGGCGGCTACGGCCCACGTGGCGGCTATGCCGGCGGACCCGGTGGCTACGCAGGCGGCCCCGGCTACGGCTATCCCGCGCCCGGCGTCACCACCTTCCGCGCCGGCCCCAACACGACGGTGACCACCGCGGTCGTGCAGGCGCCGCCGCCGGTGATCGTCGGCGGTCCGGCCTACGGCTATGGCGGCGGATACGGCGGCGGCTATTATGCCGGCGGCGCCTCGGTGATCAGCGTGACGCCCGGCGTCGCGGTCACCACGACGACGACGACCACCGATTACGAGACCGTCTACAAGTCGGTCGGCGTCAGGCGCGCGTGGAAGCGGCCCATCCGCCATTATCGCCCGCACTGCGCACGTACCGTGAGCTGCCCCGTTCTGGGCAGCTGAACGGACCGCCGGTCGAGGTCCATTCCTCGATCGCGGCGTCCGGCCCGTCGAGGCGGATCAGGTTGAAGCTGTTGGGCGTGCCGCGCCGCCGCCACGAGGTGGCGGTGCCCGCCTGCACCACCATCACCTGACGGTCGATCGAAACGGCAGGTCCCGCGATGTCGACGCTATGTGTGTGATGGTGGCCGGCGAGCACGAGATGCACGCCTGCTTTCGTGACGGCCTTCAACGCGCGCCGTGCGCCGTGCAGCGCGGGCTCGATTTCGCCGGACTCGTCGCCGGGTAACGGCACCAGCGGATGATGCGTGACGAGGATGCGCGCGGCGCTGTCGGGCGCCGATGCGAAGCTGTCGGCGATCGAGCGGATCTGGATCCGCGTCAGCCGCCCGTCCTTGACCGTCAGCCCATGTGCGGAGGCGAGCCCCAACACGGCGATCTCCTGATCGGCATACCAACAGTCGCGACCGTGCGCGATGTAGCGCGTGTAGCGCCGCAGCGGCCACAACAGCCGCGACACCGGCTTGTGCATCGGCACGTCGTGATTGCCGGGAACGACGAGCAGCCGGAAGCCCTCGGCCTCGAGCCGCTCGAGAAACCCCGCCGCCTCGGCGAATTGCGATCGGTGCGCGCGCTGCGTCAGATCGCCCGACACGACGATCAGATCGGGCTTGAGCGCCGACAGCGCGGCATGGAGATGCGCGACGACGGCGGGCTCGTGTGCGCCGAAATGGAGGTCGGAGATTTGGGCGATAGTGCGCATCGCCTGTCTACGGGCCAGTGGGCGAGGGGTTCCGCCAGCGATCCTTCTCCCGCTTTTCGCGGGAGAAGGAGGGGACCCGTCGCGCGAGCGATGGGGAGGATGAGGGTCTTCTTCTGTCCGGCGTCGAAAAGAAGAAGACCCTCACCCAACCCTCTCCCGCGAAAGCGGGAGAGGGCTTTGCCCTCAGCTCAATCGCTCCAGCGCCGCTTCGTCGAGCGAGCCGGGCACGATCATCACCGGGCAGGGCATCAGCCCCGCCTCGGCGCCCGCGAAATAGGCGACCAGCGGGCCCGGTCCGCCGAGCACGGTCGCGCCGAGCACCAGCGCCGCGGTCCCCGGCCGCTCCTCGAGCAGCGCGCGCACCGCCTTGACGGGTTCGCCCTGTCGCACCGTGATCGTCGGCTCGGCCCCCAGTTCGTCGGCGATCTCGGCGGCGGCCTGGTGGAGCATCGCCTCGGCGCGGAGCTGCGCCTCTTCCTCGAGCGCGTCCTGCACGCCGCCCCATTGCACGAACTCGGCGGGTGCGACGATCGCGACCATCTCGACGCGGCCGTGCGTCTTGGCGGCGCGGCGGGCGGCGAAGCGCAGCGCGACGCGCGCCTCGGCGCTGCCGTCGTAGACGACGAGGTAGGTGCGCGGCGTCGTATGATCGTCCATCGCGGCGAAGCGTGATCCATCGCCGCGCTTCACGCAAGCGTCAGCCTTGACCGACCGCGCCGCAACGCCGAAATGGGCGCCCTGACCGATCGAGAGGCCTTCCCACCCCATGCCCATCGAACTCAAGATGCCTGCGCTCTCTCCCACGATGGAGGAGGGCACGCTGGCCAAATGGCTGGTGAAGGAAGGCGACGTCGTCAAATCGGGCGACATCCTCGCCGAAATCGAGACCGATAAGGCGACGATGGAATTCGAGGCGGTCGACGAAGGCACGATCGCGCAGATCATCGTGCCCGAGGGTTCGGACGGCGTGAAGGTCGGCGCGCCGATCGCGCTGTTGCTCGAAGAGGGCGAGGACGCATCGGCGGCACTGGCGAAGCCTGCGGCCAAGCCGGCCAAGCCGGCCGCGCCCGATCCGACCGAGCCCGCGCCGGCCAAGCCGGAGCCCGGCAAGACCGAAACGAAGGCGCTGCCGCCCGAAGAGAAAGGCTATGGCGCCTCGCCCAGGGACGACGCGCCGATCGTCGCGGCGGACGAACGGAAGGTTGCGCCGCAGGCGACGGCATCGGCATCGGGCGATCGGGTGAAGGCCAGTCCGCTCGCGCGTCGTCTCGCCGAACAACAGGGCATCGATCTCGCTTCTGTCGCGGGCTCGGGCCCCGACGGTCGGATCGTCAAGGCCGATCTCGATAGCGCCAAGCCGGGCACCGGCACGCCCGCTGCACCCGCGGCCTCGGCAGCGCCCGCATCGGCAGCGCTCGCCATCGCCTCGCCAGCCGTCGCCTCGCCTGCCAAGCCCACGCCCGTCGCCGAAGTGCCTGCCGCGCCGATCCCCGATATCCCGCACGACGTGGTCAAGCTTTCGAGCATGCGCAAGGTGATCGCGCGCCGGCTGGCCGAATCGAAGCAACAGGTCCCGCATATCTACCTCACGGTCGATATCCGGCTCGATCCGTTGCTGGCGTTGCGCGAGCAGCTCAACAAGAGCCTGGCGGCGCGCGAGATCAAGCTGTCGGTGAACGACATGCTGATCAAGGCGCTGGCCGTCGCGCTGATGGAGGTGCCGGCGTGCAACGTGATGCTTGCGGGCAACCAGCTCGTCACCTTCGCGCGCGCGGACATTTCGGTCGCGGTGTCGATCCCGGGCGGGCTGATCACGCCGGTCGTGACGGGTGCGGATGGCAAGGCGCTGTCGGCGATCGCCACCGAGTTCAAGGATCTCGCGAGCCGCGCCCGCGACGGCAAGCTCAAGCCCGAGGAATTCCAGGGCGGCACCGCCTCGATCTCCAACATGGGCATGTACGGGATCAAGCAGTTCGATGCGGTGATCAATCCGCCGCAGGGCATGATCATGGCGGTCGGCGCCGGCGAGAAGCGGCCATGGGTCGAGGGTGACGAACTCGTCGTCGCGACCGTCATGTCGGCGACCGGCAGCTTCGATCATCGCGCGATCGACGGCGCGGACGGTGCCAAGCTGATGAAGGCGTTCAAGCGGCTGGTCGAAAACCCGCTGGGCATGGTGGCATGAAGCCGATCGACGATCTGCCGCCCGACGGTGCCCCGGTGGTTCGCGTGATCGCGATGCCGGCGGACACCAATCCCTATGGCGACATCTTCGGCGGCTGGCTGATGAGCCAGATGGATTCGGCGGCAGGTTCGGTCGCCTCGCGGCACAGCCGCGGTCGTGCGGTCACGATCGCGATGGACGGCATGACCTTCCACCGCCCGGTGTTCGTCGGCGACGAGGTCTCCGTGTTCGCGCATCTGACCGCGACCGGGCGGACGTCGATGACCATCGCGGTCGAGGCCTGGCGCCGTGCGCGGCACGAGGAGGCGACCTACAAGGTCACCGAGGCGCGCTTCACCTTCGTCGCGGTCGGCGAGGATCGTCAGCCACGCCGGGTGCCGCCGCTGGCGCCCGACGCCGAGAACGAGGCCGCCTGACATGGCGCTCACCACCGCAGTCGGCCTCGGGGCCGTGGCGGCGGTGGGTGTACCCTGGCTGATGAGCGGGCATGACGACATTCTCGGCGGCGTGCTCACCGGCCAGCTCGTCCGCATTCCGCTCGGCGGCGGGTTCGCCTTGCACTGGAACTGGCTGGTCTTCTGCGTGGTCACGCTGCTCGCCTGGGCGTTGCTCGCGGCCAGCGAAACGAAATAGGGCGCTAGCGCCCGAGGGTTCCCCGATCGCCCCGCCGACAGGCGCGGGGCTCATGAAAGGATAAGCATGGCCGACACCTATGACCTCGTCGTGCTCGGCTCCGGGCCGGGCGGCTATGTCGCTGCGATCCGCGCCTCGCAGCTCGGCCTCAAGGTCGCGATCGTCGAGCGCGAGCTGCTCGGCGGCATCTGCCTCAACTGGGGCTGCATCCCGACCAAGGCGCTGCTGCGCAGCTCCGAGATCTATCATTATATGACGCATGCCGACGCCTACGGCCTGACGGTCGAGAAGCCCGGCTTCGATCTCGCCAAGGTGGTGACGCGCTCGCGCAAGGTCGCGGGGCAGCTCAACGCCGGCGTCAAGGGCCTGATGAAGAAGAACAAGGTGACGGTGGTCGAGGGCGTCGGCACGATCGTCGGCGCCGGAAACGGAGGGGGCAAGCTGTCCGTCGAGAAGGACGGCAAGACCACCGAACTTGCGGCGAAGAACATCATCGTCGCGACCGGCGCGCGCGCGCGCGACCTGCCCTTCGCCAAGGCCGACGGCGAGCGGATCTGGACCTATCGCCACGCGATGACGCCCAAGGAGATGCCGACCAAGCTGCTCGTCATCGGATCGGGCGCGATCGGCGTCGAGTTCGCCAGCTTCTATTCGGACATGGGCGCCGAGGTGACGATCGTCGAGATGCTCGATCGCGTGCTGCCGGTCGAGGATGCCGAGGTATCCGAGTTCATGGCGAAGGCGCTGACCAAGCAGGGCTTCCGCCTGCTGACCAAGGCCGGCGTCGAAAGCCTCGCCAACACGGGCATGGGCGTCACCGCCAAGATCAAGCTGGCCGACGGGACGATCGAAACGGGCGAGTTCAGCCATTGCATCGTCGCCGTCGGCATCGTCCCCAACACCGAGAATATCGGGCTCGAGGCGCTCGGCGTGAAGACGACGCGCGGGCATATCGACGCCGACGCGATGTGCCGCACCAACGTGCCCGGCATCTGGGCGATCGGCGACGTCACCGCGCCGCCGTGGCTGGCCCACAAGGCGAGCCACGAGGGCGTGATCGCTGCCGAGGCGATCGCCGGCAACCACCCGCATGCGATGGACAAGCGCAACATCCCGGGCTGCACCTATTCGCGGCCGCAGGTGGCGTCGGTGGGCCTGACCGAGGCGCGGGCGCGCGAAGAGGGCTATGAGGTCAAGGTCGGCAAATTCCCGTTCATCGGCAACGGCAAGGCAATCGCGCTCGGCGAGGCCGAAGGCTTCGTCAAGACGGTGTTCGATGCCAAGACCGGCGAGCTGCTCGGCGCGCACATGATCGGCGCCGAGGTGACCGAGCTGATCGAGGGCTATACCGTCGCCAAGCAGCTCGAGACCACCGAGGCGGAGCTGATGGAAACGGTTTTCCCGCATCCCACGCTCAGCGAAATGATGCACGAAAGCGTGCTGTCGGCGTATGGCCGCGCCCTGCATTTCTGATAAGACGCTTGACGAACGCGCCGTTTATCGCGTTTTTCGGAACGGCAGTGGTTTTGTTGCGTTGCCGTGCGTCCGCTGGTGACCGAAATGAGGAGAATACAGATGAACAAGGCTCTCACGATCGCCGCGGTTGCGGCTCTTACGCTCGGTGCGGCTGCGTGCCACAAGTCGGATGACGCCAACACGTCGAACGTCTCGGCCGAAGACAATATGCTGGTGCCCGCCGACGAGAATTCGATGGGCGACATGA
Source organism: uncultured Sphingomonadaceae bacterium (assembly GCA_964247655.1). Taxonomy (GTDB): domain Bacteria; phylum Pseudomonadota; class Alphaproteobacteria; order Sphingomonadales; family Sphingomonadaceae; genus Solisphingomonas. The sequence goes on from CAXTVK010000038.1 coordinate 15,067, forward strand.
ACAGCATGGGCGCGACCGACAATATGGCGATGGACAACAGCGCCATGGCCGGCAACGACACGACCACGGCGTCCAACAACGCCATGTAATATAGATGGCCGGCGATGCGCAGATCGCATCGCCGGCCATTTTTTTGAAGGACGAGCATGAGCGCCGACCCATCCCCTCCGGAGGGCGCCGGCGAAAGTACATTCGTCCTGATCGCGGCGCTTGCCGCCAATCTTGGCATCGCCGTCGCCAAGTTCGTCGCCGCCGGCATGACCGGCTCGGCCGCGATGCTGACCGAGGGTTTCCACTCGGTCGTCGACAGTCTCAATCAGATCCTGCTGCTCTACGGCCAGAAGCGCGCCGCGCGCCCGGCGGATGCGGCGCATCCCACAGGCTATGGCCGCGAGCTCTATTTCTGGAGCTTCGTCGTCGCGATCCTGATCTTCGCGACCGGCGCGGGGCTGTCGGTCTACGAAGGCGTCGTCCACCTGCGCGTGCCCGAGCCGCCGCAGGACCCGACCATCGCCTATGTCGTGCTGGTCGTGTCGTTTCTGCTCGAGGGCGCGAGCTGGATCACCGCGGTGCGCGGCTTCGCGGGCGCCAAGGGCAAGCAGGGCTGGTGGGAGGCGATCCGCTGCTCGAAGGATCCGCCCGCCTTCATCGTGCTGTTCGAAGATTCGGCGGCGCTCGCGGGTCTGGTCATCGCCGGTGCGGGCATCTTCCTCAGCCACGAGACCAACGATGGCCGGTGGGACGGCGTCGCATCGATCCTGATCGGCATCGTGCTGGGCATGGTCGCGATCCTGCTAGCGCGGGAATCGAAGGATCTGCTGATCGGCGAGCGCGCGTCCCCCGAGCTCGTCGCCGCGATCCGCGCAGCGATCGATGCGCGTCCCGAGGTGGTGCGCGTCGACGAGGTGATCACCGTCCATCTCGGGCCGCAATCGGTGTTCGTCGCGACCAGCGTCGACTTCGTCGATTCGGTGTCGGCGGGCGCGGTGGAGGCCCTGATCGCCGATGTCGAAATGCGGCTCCGAAACGATTGGCCCGAGATCGGTTCGGTGTATATCAAGCCGCGATCCATGGTTAACGTCGTGGATGCTTCCGCCTCCTGAACGGAGACCGATCGTGCGCCGCGTCCTGACCGTCATCCTTTCCCTGTCCTCGCTGGCAAGCGTCGCCGCGACGACGCCCAACCCAGCCAAGGCGCCGAAGCCGGCGCTCGCCAGGCCGAGCGTGTCGGCGAACCAGCCACCCGCCGTCATGTTGCACAGCTATGGCCCCCGGCTGGAGGGTTTCGACTATCCCTATCCGGTGCATATGTTCCGCGAAATGGTGCAGGGCCAGTCGGTCGAGATGGCCTATATGGAACTGGCGCCGCAGCATCCCAATGGACGCACCGTCGTGCTGCTCCACGGCAAGAACTTCTGCGGCGCGACATGGGGCGATACCGCCAAGGTCCTCGCCGCGGGCGGCTACCGCGTGATCGTCCCCGATCAGATCGGGTTCTGCAAATCCTCCAAGCCGATGGGCTTCCAATACAGCCTCTACGGCATGGCGGACATGACGGCCGACCTGATCCGATCGCGCGGCGTGACCAAGGCGACGCTGGTCGGCCATTCGCTGGGCGGCCTGATCGCGATGCGCATGGCGACCGCGACGCCGCAACTGCTCGACCAGATGATCCTCGTCGATCCGATCGGACTCGCCGATCGTCTGGCGCAGGGCGTGCCTTACATCGACGTCGATCGCGCGACCGAACTCGAGCGTAGGAAGACGCTCACCTCGATGAAGGCCTATCAGCTCAACGGCTATTATCACGGCGTCTGGCACCGCGATTACGATCGCTGGCTCGACATGATCGCGGGCATGTACCAGGGGCCGGGCCGCGACGCCGTGATCGACGCGCAGGCCCGCACCACGGAGATGATCGAGACGCAGCCCGTCGTCTACGAATTCCCGCGCATCGCGGTGCCGACGATCCTGATGGTCGGCACGCTCGATCACAATGTCTTCGGCAAAAGCTGGGCGCCCGCGGAGATCGCCAACCAGCTGCCAGAGAATTTGACGATCGGCGACAAGGCGGCGGCGCGGATGCGCCACGCGCGCTTCGTGCCGCTCGACGGGCTCGGCCACGTGCCCCAGATCGAGGACCCGGCGCGCTTCCAGGTGGCGTTGCTCCAGGCGCTGGGCGGTACGCTCGACTAGCGTCGCGGTACGCCGCCTCACTGCGGTTGACCCTATCCGAGTCGCTCGCTATAGGCCGCGCTCGCTTGCGGGGCTTCGGTCTCGACCCTGATCCGTGGGCGAACGCTTGAACATTGCCGAAGCGTGGAAAAGGCTCGGGCGGGTCGACAAGGTCCCCTGAGCCTTCGTGCATTTCTGCACGAGCCATGTGTGCGAGTCCGGGCACGGCAAAGTAACCATGTGAAAGGTGAAGGCTTCAATGCCAACGATCAACCAGCTGGTCCGCAAGGGCCGCGATCCGCAGAAGGCCAAGTCCAAGGTCCCTGCGATGGAAGCGAATCCGCAGAAGCGCGGCGTCTGCACGCGCGTCTACACGACGACCCCGAAGAAGCCGAACTCGGCACTCCGCAAGGTGGCCAAGGTTCGCCTGACCAACCAGCGCGAAGTGATCAGCTACATCCCGGGCGAAGGCCACAACCTCCAGGAGCACTCTGTCGTGCTGATCCGCGGCGGTCGTGTGCGCGATCTTCCCGGCGTCCGCTATCATGTGCTCCGTGGCGTGCTCGATACCCAGGGCGTCAAGGATCGCAAGCAGTCCCGCTCCAAATACGGCGCCAAGCGTCCGAAGTAAGCCGGTCACCCACAGGCGTGTGACCAACCAGGCTGAAGTATAAGGAAACAGAATATGTCCCGTCGTCGTCGCCCCGAGAAGCGCGAAATCCTGCCGGATCCCAAATTCGGTGATGTCGTGCTCTCCAAGTTCATGAATTCCGTGATGCTCGACGGCAAGAAGGCCGTCGCCGAGGGTATCATCTACTCCGCGCTCGACGTGATCGAGCAGCGCGCCAAGCGCGATCCGCTCCAGGTGTTCCACGATGCGCTCAACAATGTGCGTCCGGGCATCGAAGTTCGTTCGCGGCGTGTCGGCGGTGCCACCTACCAGGTGCCCGTCGAGGTTCGCACCGAGCGTGCGCAGGCGCTTGCGATTCGCTGGCTGATCACGGCGGCGCGCAACCGCTCCGAGCATACGATGGATGCGCGTTTGTCGGCCGAGCTGATGGACGCCGCCAACAACCGCGGCAACGCGGTCAAGAAGCGCGAAGACACGCACCGCATGGCCGAAGCCAACCGCGCCTTCTCGCATTATCGCTGGTAGTCGCTTATATAGGCTCCAAGGAGGCAGGCGGATGGCGACGCAGACCGACAGCGAACTGTATCTTCAGGAGCAGATCGCACGCATCCGCCTCGCGCAGGAGGAGAGTGACAAATTCTCCGCAGAGACCAAGAAGTTGATTCGAGAGGCTGAATTCATGCCTCGCTCGATGATCTTTCAGGCGATGATTGCTTTTGCCGCCATCCTGGGCGCGGGCGCCGCGCTCGCCAAATTGTTCTTTCCCTGAGCAGGGCCGCGGCTCCGTTCGAACCATCTATCGCTCAATCCGTAAGGACACACGTCATGGCCCGCAGCCATCCGCTCGAGAAGTATCGCAACATCGGCATCATGGCGCACATCGATGCCGGCAAGACGACGACGACCGAGCGCATCCTCTATTACACCGGCAAGTCCTACAAGATCGGCGAGGTCCATGAGGGCACCGCGACGATGGACTGGATGGAGCAAGAGCAGGAGCGCGGGATCACGATCACGTCGGCTGCGACGACGTGCTTCTGGGACGACCACCGGATCAACATCATCGACACGCCGGGCCACGTCGATTTCACGATCGAGGTCGAGCGGTCGCTGCGCGTGCTCGACGGCGCGGTCGCTTGCTTCGACGGTGTCGCCGGCGTCGAGCCGCAGTCCGAAACGGTGTGGCGCCAGGCGGAGAAGTACAAGGTTCCGCGGATGTGCTTCGTCAACAAGCTCGACCGCACCGGTGCCAGCTTCGAGCGCTGCGTGGAGATGATCAAGGATCGCCTCGGCGCGCGTCCGGCGGTGCTGTATCTGCCGATCGGCATCGAGGGCGGCTTCAAGGGCCTCGTCGATCTGGTCGAGAACCGCGCGATCATCTGGCTCGAGGAAAGCCTGGGCGCCAAGTTCGAGTATCAGGCGATTCCCGACGACCTGGCCGACGCGGCGGCACTCGCGCGCTCCGAGCTGATCGAGATGGCGGTCGAGCAGGACGACGACCTGATGGAGGCGTATCTGGAGGGCACCGAGCCCACCGTCGCGCAGCTCAAGGCGCTGATCCGCAAGGGCACGCTCAATTTCTCGTTCGTCCCCGTGCTGTGCGGCTCGGCGTTCAAGAACAAGGGCGTTCAGCCGCTGCTGGACGGCGTCGTCGACTATCTGCCGTCGCCGCTCGACATCCCGCCCGTCGAGGGCCTCAAGCTCGACGGCGTCAGCGTCGAGACGCGTCCACCGGCGGACGATGCCCCGATGTCGGCGCTCGCGTTCAAGATCATGAATGATCCGTTCGTCGGCACGCTCACCTTCGCCCGCATCTATTCGGGCAAGATGGAGACCGCCTCGCAGGTCCTCAACTCCGTCAAGGACAAGAAGGAAAAGGTCGGCCGCATGCTGCTGATGCATGCCAACGACCGCGAGGATATCCAGGAGGCTTTCTCGGGCGACATCGTCGCGCTGGCAGGTCTCAAGGATACCACGACGGGCGACACGCTGTGTTCGATGGCGGCGCCGATCATCCTTGAGCGGATGGAATTCCCCGAGCCCGTGATCGAGCTCTCGGTCGAGCCCAAGACCAAGGCCGATCAGGAGAAGATGGGCATCGCGCTCAATCGCCTCGCACGCGAGGATCCGTCGTTCCGCGTGTCGTCGGACGCCGAGAGCGGCCAGACGATCATCAAGGGCATGGGCGAGCTGCACCTCGAAATCCTCGTCGATCGCATGAAGCGCGAGTTCAAGGTCGAGGCGAACATCGGCGCGCCGCAGGTGGCGTATCGCGAGTCGCTCGCGAAGAAGGTCGACGTCGACTACACGCACAAGAAGCAGTCGGGCGGTTCGGGCCAGTTCGGCCGCATCAAGTTCACGGTCGAGCCGGGCGAGCGCGGGCAGGGCGTGATCTTCAAGGACGAGGTGAAGGGCGGCAACGTCCCCAAGGAATATATCCCGTCCGTCGAGAAGGGCATACGCGAGATCGCCGCGACCGGATCGCTGATCGGCTTCCCGATCATCGATTTCACCGCGACGCTGTACGACGGCGCCTACCATGACGTCGATTCGTCGGCGCTGGCGTTCGAGATCACCGGCCGAGCCGGTATGCGCGAAGCCGCGCAGAAGGCGGGCATCAAGCTGCTCGAGCCGATCATGAAGGTCGAAGTCGTCACCCCCGAGGATTATCTCGGCGACGTCATCGGCGACATGAACAGCCGCC
>CAXTVK010000039.1:0-20575 GCA_964247655.1 uncultured Sphingomonadaceae bacterium
ATCGGCTCCACTCTCTCAGGAGTTGGAGCCTCCGGCAAACCCGGGGCGGTTCAGAAAGCCTAGCACGGTCGCGGCATTGTCCGCGGATAGCGCTTGCTTGGAGAGACCCAGTATCTGCTTGGAACGAAACTCCTCGTCGAGGAGCACCGACTCAAAGACGCCGTCCAAACCCATCTCGTAGGGCCGGCTCGGATCGGCCGCGAAGAGGACCTCGAACACGGTCGCGAGATACTCGTTAAGGTTCAGGATTAGGGTGCCGACGTTGGGCGAGGGGTCGGCGCGGTGCACGATCCTGTTACGCTCCCGGTAAATCCTGCGCAGCTGCCAGTCCACGCGCTGGACGTGCGCCTCGACCAGACCGAGCACATCCTGCACGTTTTTCGCCGCGTCGTGGAGGACGAATCCGCGCTGCGTTGTGAGCGGACTTCCCGCCACCAAGGCACCCAGCTTCTCCGAAAGCGACTTGTCCTTGGGGAAGCAAAGTAGCGCGACGAACCGCGAGAGGTTCTCGGTGTAGTCCGACGCCTTGTTGAGCAGCTCGAAGAACGGCTCTCGCTCGATCGCGAGGTGCTCGACGAAGGACCATCTAAAGAGATTTCGGGCATAGATGGTGCGCTCGCACGCGAGTGCGTAGCGCAACACGGTGTCGATGCGGCCCTCGCGGCTTGAGGCTGGCAGCAGTCCCTCTAAAGCCGACCATAGGGTCACGAGCTGTGTCGCGGGGCTCTCGGAGTGAAACGCGTTCGCGTAGCTCAGCAGGGCATTCCTCAGCCTGTTGGCATCGGGCGCGGGTAGCTGGTCCTCGAGGACCGCGCGTTTCCATTCGCCGACTACCGGAAACTGGTAGGCTGTGAAATCTCGGTAGCGCTTCCGCAGCGGCTCGACGCGTTCGCGGACGAGGTAGCCCCCCTTGTTCTCGGGTGAGACGACGACGGCCTCATCCTGCCAGGCCAGGTGCACGTCGGCGCGCGCCGTGTATGCAACCGCTCGCACGAGGGCCATCTTGGCTTCGGCCTGCTCGACCGCACCGAACTCGTCGAACGCGCTGACGCCGCGGAACACAACGATCTTCTCGCCGATGTCTTCCGTCGGATGGAATGCGCTGACGAGCCGCGTGGCGGACGGCAGCTTACCCTTATGCTCCTGAAAGTCGCGACCGCTGGCGGCCATGACCAGTTGCTCGGTTACCGACATGTAGACGTCGAACTCGACCGGTCGCCCCGAGAACTGTTTGAAAAACTCCTGCAGCTCGCGCACCGGCTTCTCCGCTAGATCGCGATAGAAGAACCGTGTCCCGATCATGCGGGAGATGTGGCGTGGCGTGTAGCCGACGTTTTGGAGGTAAGAGCAGAATGCCCCCGTCAAGGTCGCGAGCTTCTCCTTCTTCACCGCCTTTCCAGTGACCAGGCCCTGGATCTCGTCCCGGCACCGCTTGAGATACGAGCCGTCGATCTGCCGGAGGAATCTCGCGACTGCGCCCACCTTCGTGTCCAGCGGAACGTCGCATTTAAGAGCGAAGGTCAGCTTGGCCCAAGGATCGGAGAAGTGCGCGGCCACCGTTGGGTCGACGCTTCCCGTGGCGAGCAACTCGTTCAGAATTGTGCTGATTAGACCTTCGCGCAATGCCGACGCCTGAGTTTCCTCCCACGTCCGCTGCACCTCCACGCAGAGGTGATAGGTATTCATCGCGGGCGCCCGATGGCTGTCCCGCGTGGACTCCCATACCATGTCGTCCAGCAACTGGCAGAAATACAGCAGAGCCTGATATACGGGATCCGCGGCCCACTCCTTGTCTGGTACTCTCATATTTAATCGACCACCCGCGTCCCCTTCGCCCGTTCATTCGATACTCGCTGGCTTGGGAGACGCAAAGTCTCTCGCTGCTAGACGCGTACAGCCGACAGTCTTCGCTCGGGTAGGCTGCCACGACCACCTACTCGATCCTGTAAGCCCGTCGTAGATCATCGCTGAGACCGCGGTGAACGAGCGTCCGCTTTTGGTCAGTGTCGCAGCGCCGTTGAGCGGCGGCTTCTGGGTCTTTTGCCAAGCGCCGAGACCGATCCCTTGTTATGTTGAAAGGACAGGGTTGTTGCCTGCGCTTGCCGCAACCCTAGTCGCGATCAACGGATCAGTGTAACTCGGCGATGAGGAGCAATGGTCGCGCGTTTTGCTCGAACTTGAACCCTGATCTGGAGCGACCGACATACCACGCAAAACGAATTACGATTTTGAACGTCGCGAGCGCGAAAGGACCAAGACGGCTGAGACCGCGAAAAAGGCGCGAGCCAAGGCGGATAAGCGGGCCGCGGAACAGGGTGCCCCGGACGCCGATGAATCGAGCGTATCATAAGCCCGCCGACGCAATGACAGACTCGTCCGATCCCATTCTCGCGCAGCTCGGCTGGACGCGATACTTCAGCGAGCAGGTCTCCGCCGAGGAGCATCGCGATTGCCAGCCCGTCCGCGTCCTGTCGGTTCATCGCGGAAAGGTGACCGTCTCCGGCAAAGGGGGCGAGGGCTCGATCTCGTCCAGTCTCCCCGCCCAAGGCGGATCGGAGGACCGACCCACCGTCGGCGACTGGTTGCTGATCGACCGAAGCACCCGAAGCATCGTGCGCATTCTCAGTCGGACGAGCCTGTTCAAGAGGCCGTCTCCTAGCGATGAGCGCCGCGTCCAGCTCATTGCCGCGAACATCGACACGCTTTTCGTCGTCACGTCCTGCGATCAGGACTTCAACGTTGCACGTCTCGAACGCTATCTCGTGCTGACGCGCGAGGTCGGCGTCCGAGCCGTGGTCGTCCTTACGAAGCCCGACCTGTCGCCTACGCCTGGACGCCTGTTCGACGCGGTACGCGCGCTCCAGTCGGGATTGGAAGTGGAACTGGTGAACGGGCGCGATCCGACGAGCGCCGCCCGTCTTGCGGGGCATTGCGGTTTTGGAAAGACAGTCGCGTTGGTGGGATCATCGGGCGTCGGCAAGTCGACCCTGATAAACACGCTAAAGGGATCGGACAGCATCGCGACGCAGGCCGTTCGCGAGGACGACGGCAAAGGTCGGCACACAACGACGGTCCGCGAGATGCACCGCCTCGCCGGTGGTGCGGACGGCGGCGGCTGGCTCGTGGACACGCCGGGCATGCGCGAGCTCCAGATGTTCGAAGTGGCGTCCGGTGTGACCGAGGTCTTCGACGACGTCACGGCCGTGACGCTCGCATGCCGGTTCGCGAACTGCACCCATGGCGGCGAGCCCGGATGCGCCATCCACGCTGCGATGACCCAAGGACATCTTGATCCCGCTCGCGTCGAGCGGTGGCGCAAGCTCGCCCATGAGAATGCGGAAAACAGCCGCGCCGCAGCTGTTCGCCGCTCTCGCGCAGGAAAAGCCGGGAATAAGAAATGACGCTCGGCTGGACTGTCTTCTCTTGGGATGGAGATGAACGGCCGTCCGAAGCTGGCGAGCACCAAGTCGCCCGCGGATGGCCGCGAATGGGTCTTGGCGCCGGACAGCTTGCTGGACAGCAAGGCGGGGCTAGATAGTCGCAGCCGCCGCCCGCGCGGAGGGCGCACGGTGTTCACTCCATACGATGATCGCAATGCCCCGCCGAACAAGCGGTATGCCCCAGCGTAGATAGCATTCTCGCGTGTCGCATGACCTCGGCGGCTTCCAAGGTACTGCCATGGCCCATATAGAAGCGTTTCGTGCCGCCTCTCACGAGCCGCTCGAGCTCTTGACCCACGCGGCGCGGGTCATCCTCGAACGGCGGCCGTATCGCCCGGCGGGTGAACGCGATGCCGCCGATCAGTATGCCCGATGCGATCAAGTCGCCCACCAGGGCATCGTGCGATGCCAGTTCCACCGCGATCGAGCCGGGCGTATGGCCGCCGGTGTGACGGACGACGCCATTGATTGCGAAGTCGAGGAGATTGATCGTGTCGCCGTTGCTCATCATGATGTCGGGCTCGAACCCTTCATAGGGCGCGTGGGGAAACGGTGTCTTCAGGAATAGCCTGCCGACCCGGCTGGTCGGGCAGAATGTCATCGGCGTCTTCCGGCTGTAGAAGTCCGCATCGTCCCTGTGGGCCAGGATCGGCGCCTTCGAGAGGTCGCGCAGACGGGCGGCGCTGCCGGCATGATCGGTGTGCGCGTGCGTCACGATGATCAGCTTGATGTCGCGAAACGACAGGCCGTGGTTGGCGAGCACCCTGCCGATCTTGCGCTCCGAACCCGGGATGCCGGCATCGACGAGGATGCACCCCGCCGGGCTTCGGACGAGGTGCGCATTGACTATGCCGAGCGGCAGGATCGGTATGCGGATGATCTCGGTTTCGAACATGGCGGGATTCCTTCGTGCTGGGTGCGATCAACCGGCCGGGCTCGGACCAAGGGTGCCCACGAATGTCTGGATGAGAACGGCGACTTCGCGCGGCGCTTCCAGCGGAGACAGGTGGCCGACGCCGGGAAGCAGGTGCAGCCTCGCCTGCGGGATCCGCGGCAGCGATTCCTGCGTCAGCACGGCCGGCGGATCGACACGATCCTCTGTTCCCGAAATGACGAGCGTGGGCACGGTGATGGCGCCAACGGCGGCGGTGATGTCCTCCTGGCTCGCTTCGAGCGGCCACGCTGCCTTGGCGGCAGGCGCGCCCTTCAGGCTATCGGCGATCACCGCTTCGAGATCATCGAGATCGAGCGCTGTCGTCGTCAGCACCTGCTCGACGGTGGCAACGATGCTGGCCCGATCGGCGTAGGCGACAACCATGCCCTGGCGGACGTCGAGAGGAGGGCGAGCGGCGATGGCGGCGACGGCGCTACTAGCACCAGTCCGACCAAACCCGGCGCGCGACGCGACGCGAGAAGCTGCGAGACCTTGCCGCCCATGGAATGCCCGACGAGTATGTAGCGATCGAGCCTGAGCGCATCGATCACGCCCTGCGCGTCGTTGGCGAGATCGGCGAGCGCGTAGCCGCTGCTCGGGCGATCAGACTGGCCCCAGCCGCGTTGATCGATCGCGACGGTTTCAAAGTCCGCGTCGAGGTGCGAGATGACGTGCCGCCAGGTCCGGGATGAGCCGCCCCAATAGTGCAGGAAGACGAGCGTCGTTGACCCTGTTCCCTGCCTCGCGACGTGAAGCCTGATGCCATTGGACGCGATATTCATGGCTCGTTCCTTTCTGGGTCGAGCGATCGGAGACGGACGCGTCCGCCTCCGACCCGTGGCGACGATGCTTCAGGCGGCGGCCTGGAGGATGAAGCGCGCGACGATGTCGGGATGCGACAGCATCGGGACATGGCTGGAGCCGACATGCGCGATCGTCGCGTTCATGCGCGCAGCCATCTTCTCCTGCTCGACCTTCAGGATCGCCTGATCCTCGTCGCCGATCAGGTAGAAAGTGGGCTTGGTCTTCCAGGCTGCCTGGCTGAGCGTCCCGCCGAGCGCGGCGCCGTTAATTGGCCCCTGCGTTGCCAGAAGCACCGCCTTTTCCGCATCGCTAAGATCCTGTGCGAACAGGTTGAATACGCCGTCCTGGGTCAGCTTGAGAAAGTCCTCCGAGTCGGGCCGGATCTCGCCGCCCAACGGCGCGGACTCGAATTGCGCAAACAGCGAGCCGGCGGACTCGCCGGCGTCAGGCGCAAACGCGTCGATATAGACGAGCCGTGCCACCTTCGGGTCGTTGCCAGCCTCGCCGATCACCGCACCCGCATAGCTGTGGCCGACCAGGACTAGATCGCCCTCGGCGAGCGCGATCGCGCGGCGCACTGCGGCGACATCCGCTTCGAAGCTGGTCAGCGGAAGCTGGACGGCAGTGACCGCCATGCCTTCGGCGGCGAGTAAAGGTACCACCTTCGCCCAGCTCGAGCCGTCGGCCCATGCGCCGTGAACCAGGACTATATTGGAAATGCTGTTCATCGTCTGTCTCCTTGTTTGATGGGTGTCGAAAGAGGGACCGTCAGGCGTGCCAGTGCGAGCCGCGGATGACGGAGCAGAAGTTGCCGCGGTGGAAGTGCGGCTCCTTGTCGGCGATCACGTCGGCCTTGACGTTGCCGAAGGTAGTGTCGGGCTTGTGCTTGATGCCATCATAGAAGGCCTGGATGATGTCCTCCTTGAACCGCAGTGTGCGCGGGAAGGCGGCCACGACAGCTTCGCGGACGTCGTCGGGATAGCGGTCGTAGGTGAGCCCGAGCACGTCCATCTCGACGCCGGCGGTGGTGAGTGCGATCACCGGGTGCATGAATTCGGGCACGCCCGGCGTGGTGTGCAGGGCGATCCCGGCCCACACCTTCTCGATGTCGGACGGATCGACTTTATGGCTGGCCAAGAAATCGCGCGCGGCGTTGGCGCCGTCGACTTCGAAGCGCAGGTCGGCGCTGCTGTGCGACGGCATCAGACCGACGTCGTGGAACATAGTTGCGGCATAGAGCAACTCGGGATTGAAGCTCAGCCCGCGCTGGCGTCCGGCGATCGCACCGAAGAAATAGACCCGGCTGGAATGGTTGAAGAGCAGGTTGGTCTCGGTGTCGCGCACGAACTCGGTGATCGCGCGGCATAGCGCGCTGTCCGGGATCGAGACGCCGGTGATCGTTGCGGTCGATAGGAGCGTGTCGATCCTGACGGCGCTTCTGCTGTCGGTCATGTCCGTGTCCCATGTTGTGCGGACGCAGACCGGCAGCTCCGCAAACGGAGTGCGCCGGCGGCCGCGACCGCGTGTCGAAGGATGCCGGTGCAAGGGCCGAAGCGGCCTTGCGTCCCGCCCCATCTAAGTCGCATCAGGACGGTGTGGCTGCAACCGCGGCACACCGCGAGAAACTGCCAACCATCCGCGATATGCTGCCCGGCGACAGCAGAGCCGCGAACGAAGGACGATGATCCATGACGAACAGGGAGGTGGCGCTGGTCATCCATGACGGAGTGCAGGCGCTCGATGTCGCGGGGCCGCTCGACGTCTTCGCGGCCGCCAACGAGTTTCTGCCCGAAGAGGACCATTATCGCTGCCTGCTGGTGGGGAAGGAACGGGCGCCGGTCCGCAGCTCGAACGGTATGTGGATGACGGCCGACTTGACGTTCGACGAGGCGGACCGCGCCTTCGACACCGTGCTGGTCGCTGGCGGTCCGGCACTTCCCGACAGCCCGCCGGACGACACCATGTCCGACTGGCTGCGGCAATGGGGCGTTCAGGCCAAACGCTACGGCTCGATTTGCAACGGCACCTTCGCGCTGGGCCACGCCGGGCTTCTAGACGGCCGCACTGTGACCACCCACTGGCTCTGCTCAACGCGCCTTGCAGAAATGTTTCCCACAGCGCGGGTGGAGCATGACCGCATCCATGCCCGCGACGATCGCCTCGTAACCTCCGCCGGTGTCACCGCAGGGATTGATCTAACCCTCGCTCTCGTCGGGGAGGACCATGGAGCCGCAGTGTCGCTCGCCTGTGCGAAAGGGCTGGTCGTCGTGGCGCAGCGGCAGGGTGGCCAATCTCAGTTCAGTCCGTTGCTGCTTCCGCCGAACGATACCACCAAGCCGCTCGGCAAGGTGCAGGAATATGTCATGGCGCATATCGCCGAAGCCTTCCCTGTCGAACGGCTCGCCGAGGTCGCCGGTGTCAGTCCGCGCAGCATTGCGCGCCTGTTCGTCCGCGACCTCGGCGTGACGCCACACGAATTTGTGGAAGGCGTTCGCATTGATCATGCTCGCAACCTCCTGGAGGCGACCGAACTGGTACTCAAGGCCGTCGCATTCGACTGTGGCTTTGCCAGTCCGGACCAGATGCGCAGCGCCTTCCAACGGCGGCTCGGCGTCACTCCCTTGCGGTATCGCGAAAGCTTTAAGACTGCCTGAAAGCGCTCGGCTCGCAGGACAAACCTTCTCGAACCGGTCGTTTGGCTAATATGAACAAGCGGCAAGTTCTGGGACGGAGGCAGGGTGCCGTGGATGGCGGCTTCTGGGTCGAGGCGGCCAGTTTCCTGAGGAACCGTGCAGGTTTGATATAAATACGCCCCCGAGTGCCCTCGTTCTGCGTGGCGTGAATTAGGACGACGTCCTTCAACCTTCGCTTCAGTGCCGAGCAGTCGGCCCGTTGATATTACCGTCAAAGGCTTTGTTTTCGAGACTGACAAAGCCGTGCCTGTTCGGCATCACGATGCTGCTGAGCGTTTTTGCATCAAGCCGCGATCCCGGCGCGACGATGTGGTCGATCGAAAGCAGATATGCCACGATGCCGTATACTTCGTCATCGCTCAGGGACTGCGGAGCGGTAAACGGCATCGCGCGTCGGATATAATCGAACAGCGTAGGCGCATACGGCCAATAGCTGGCCACCGTCTTGACGGGCTTTTTCGAGGGCATCGATCCGACCCCGCCGGTAAGGCGATCGGAAAGCGCGCCTCCGCCGGATGCGCCATGACAGGCTTCGCATTTGGCGGCATATGTTGCCGATCCATCCGCCACCGTTCCCGATCCCGCGGGCAAGCCGGTGCCGTCCGCGTCGACGCTGAAGTCCATGGCTGCGATATCGGCTGCGGAGACGGGACGGCCCAGACGCGGGCCGACGGTTTTGCCCTCGGCCTGGTGTGAACGAGCGATCGCGACGGAAACCGGCAGAGACAAGCTCGTCAGCGTCAGTGCCGCAGCCCAAACCAGGCGCCGTGGCGCGCCGTCGCGGTCAGACGTAGACATGGCTGACGACCCCGTCCGCGGCGACATGCCAGCTCTGGATGCTGTTGTTATGATAGCCCTGGCCCGGACCATATTTGGCCATCCATGTGGCGCGCGAGGGTTGCTGGATGCTCCGCTCGTCGGTGGCGCGGCTGATCAGCGTCGCCGGGCTGCCGGTCCAGCGCCAGGGGATGCGGAAACGGGTCAGCGCCTTGGGCAGGATCGGCTCGGTCAGAACGGCGTCGCCCCAGCTTCCTCCGCCATCGGCGGATACCTCGACCTTGCGGATACGACCGAAGCCCGACCAAGCGAGGCCGCTGATCTCCTGCAATCCGGGTCCGGCAAGATTCAGCCCGAACGAGGGCCGGACGATGATCGATTTGACGCCCATCCGCAGCGCGAAGAGTTCGGCTTGCCCATTGGCAAGGAGATCGGAATAGCGCGACGTCTCCTCGCGCGAAAAGGCGGGGCGGGGCATCGCCCTGAGACGACGCAGCCATTTGACCGAGGCATTGCCCTCGATCCCGGGCAGCAGGAGCCGCATTGGAAAACCCTGTTCGGGCCGAAGCGGTTCGCCATTCTGGAACAGCGCGATCATCGCGTCGTCGAGGCAGACGGCTCGCGGGATGCTGCGCGTCATCGCCGCGGCGTCCGCGCCCTCGGCCTGCACCCAGGCCGCATCCGGGAGAAGTCCGGCCTCGTCGAGCAGGACGGCCAGGCTGACGCCGGTCCATTCGGTGCACGATACGAGCCCGTTGAGGTGCCCCGCGCTGATCTGCGCCGGGCGTTCGGCGTCGAGGCCGCCGCTATTGCCCGAACATTCGAGGAAGGTGATGCGGGTCTCCATCGGATAGCGCAGCAGATCCTCGTAGCGGAAGATCAGGGGCCGAGCGACGAGCCCGTGGATGAGCAGTTCGTGACGCGCCGGATCGATCGCCGGGACGCCGTTATGATGACGCTCGAAATGCAGGCCATTGGGCGTGATCGTGCCTTCGAGCAGCTGGAGCGGCGTCCGCGACGATCCCGATCCGTCGAAGGCGGTGGTCCTGGTGACGATCCGCTGGATCGCGTTCGACGACGGCGCGCGCGATCCATAGCCGGAGAGCGCGGCGCCCGGCACCTTCATCCAGTCCGGCGAGCCGGCGGCAGCCTTGGCAGAGCCAGTCCCGATCGCGGCCGCGGATGCGGCGCCTGCGATCAAGAGCGAGCGACGGTGCAGCAGCCCGCCGCCCGCAATCGCTTCCTCGTCGTCTCCCATATGTCCGCGAGCCCCGCGGATCAATCGCGGAGCAGCGGCAGCAGTTGATCGCCTTGCCGCGCAATCTCGTGCAGATAGGGTGTGTCCGAGAGCACGAAGTGCGTGACGCCGAGGTCGCGATATCTGCGGAGCGACGCGGCGACGTCCTCGGCCGAGCCGACGAGCCAGGTCGTCCCGGCACCGCCACCGCCATAGCGCCCGGGCGCCGTGTAGAGGTTGTCGTCCAGTACGTCGCCTCGCTCATGGAGATCGAGCAGGCGCTGCTGGCCAACCGCTGGCGCGCGCCGGTGATGATCGACCGGTAGCCGCTCCTTCATCGCCTCGACCTTTGCCTCGGCATCGGCCCAGGCCTGCTCGGTGGTATCGCGAACGAGCGTCGTGATCCGCAGCCCGAATTCGAGCGGTGGTAGATCGCGATCGAGGTCGCGGCTTAGCTCCTTCAGCCGGGCGATACGATCGGCGACCCCGTCGCGCGGCTCGCCCCAGAAGAGCTGGACATCGGCTTCGGTGGCCGCGACACGCTCGGCCGCATCTGACGCCCCGCCGAAATAGAGTCGTGGATGCCGGCGTTCGCCACGTGCCCGCAGACGCGGCTCGACGGTCGATTCCGCGACCTGGAAATGCTCGCCCGAAAAGGTCACATCCTCCTCGGTCCACAGGCGACGCACCAGCCGCATGAATTCCTTGGTGCGGCCATAGCGATGCGCCTGATCGCCTTCAGTGTCGCCATAGGCGGCGAGCTTGTCCTGGCCCGACACGATGTTGATCCGAACGCGACCGTTGCTCAGATGGTCGAGCGTGGCGGCCGCCGAGGCGAAATTGGCGGGCCGCCAATAGCCCGGACGGATCGCGATCAGCGGCTCGAACGTCGTCGTCCGCGCAAGAAGCGCGGTAGCAACCGTGAAGGTGTCGGGTCGACCCCATCCGGCACCAAGCAGCGCGCCGCCCCAGCCATGATCTTCGAGCGCGCGGGCATGGGCTGTCAGCGTGTCGAGGCTGTTATGCTCTTCGCCCACCGGCTCGCCGCGATGGCCGCCCTGAACCTCGTTAGGGATGTACCACAGGAACTCTGACTGGCTTGTCATGGATCGGCCTCGTACGCGGCTACAAATGAAAAGAGGTAGCGATAGTCGGCCTCAGAGCGTGACCCGAAGCGTGCCGCCAACGGTACGCGGCGTGCCGATCTGACCACCGTAGCCATAGGTTCCGGCACCTACTACGGCGAGCGCGTTCATGTTCTGATAGTAGGTTTTGTCGAACGCGTTATCGACCCAGACCGAGGCATCATAGCGTTTGCCAAAGGTCGCACCGACGCGGAAACTCGCCAGGCCGTAGCCGGGAATCCGGGCGTAGGGGCCATCGTCGATCGTGCCGAACATCGACGAGCGATAGGCGTAGCGCCCGATGAAATAGGGGGTCACGTCATGGCCGGCATCGAAGCGGTAATCGACGATCGCGTTGCCGATCCATTTGGGCGACTGATAGACACGGTGACCGGTCAGATCGCAGACAGTCGCGCCGCCGATAGGGCAAGGCGCATTGTGATAGCTGCTGTAGCGCGTGTCGTTGAACGAGCCGTTGGTGGTGAGGGTCAGCCCATTGGTGACCCGCCACTCGGCATCGGCCTCGATGCCCCGCGCGCGGACGTTGCCGACATTGGCGAGATAGGATTTCGCGCCGCTGATCGGATAGATGTTAGCCTGCAGACCGCGCAGCTCTGTCCAATAGCCGTCGATGTTCAGCGTCACGCGGCGATCGAACAATTGCTGCTTTACGCCAATCTCGTAGTCGCGCACCTTCTCGGGCTTGAGGACCAGCGGGGTGCCCGCGGCCGTCGAGGAGTTGAGGTTGAGACCCGCACCCTTGTAGCCGGTCGACGCGGACGCATAGGCGAGGAAATTGTTGGTCGGCTTCCACGACAGGCTTCCCAGCCAGGAGACGTTGTCGCCCTTGACCGACACGTCATAGTGGAATGGTATCGACGTCGTCACATAGGGCGTGCCGGTCGTCGAGGTGTCGGAGACGCCCTCGCGCTTGTCATGCGTGTAGCGGATGCCGCCCGTCAGCGTGATAGTCGGCGTGATCTTGTAATTGGCCTGACCGAAGCCCGCGAGGCTGCCGACCGATGTGTCGACCGTATCGAGATACTGCGAGCGAGGGGCGATCACGATCGCCTTCGCGGTTGGGCTCGCGGTCCGCGCGTAGGCGGTGAAGAACGCAGATGCATCGTTGCCGAACTGGTTGAGGATATAGTCGTCAAGCAGATGTTGGTGGAAATAATAGGCGCCGACCTGCCACGAAAAACGCTGGCTTGGATCGGATGCCAAACGGAATTCCTGCGAGACCTGCCGATCACGCGTGATCGCGACGTTGAGGTCGAGGATATTGAGCGGCGTATAGTCCGATTCCTGCAGCGGATTGAAATGCCAATAGCGGAAGGCGGTGATCGAGGTCGCGGTTGCAAAGCCCAGATCCCAGTCCGCCTGCAGTGACGCCCCCCATTGATTGGTGCGCATCTGCTGCGGTGCATCCCACACGACGCTCTTGCTGTTCGCGGTAGGCACATAGCCGAGCGACGCGAGCGCGGACAGCGTACGGCTGGTGCCACTGGAAATGCCGGCCGGTAGCACCGTCTTGATCGCGCTGACGCAGCAGGTATCCGATTCTCGCGAATAGTCGACGATACCGCGGATCTTGAGGTTGCTGCTGGGTGTCAGCAATAGCTGCGCGCGACCGCCTTGGCGGTTGATGCCGTTGCCGGCCTTGCCCGTCGTGTCATTGTCGATCACGCCGTTGCGGTGCGTATCGAAGCCCGTGACCCGAAAGGCGAGCAGCCCGTCTATCAGCGGTCCGGTTACGCTCAATCGCTCCTGATGATAGGCGTAGTTGCCGCCTGAGGCCTCACCGGTTGCGCCCCATTCGAAGCTCGGGCTACGCGTGGTCACGTTGACGACCCCCGCCGACGTGTTCCGCCCGAACACCGTGCCCTGCGGTCCGCGCAGAACCTCGACGCGGTCGATATCGATAAGATCTTCCAGCGCCATGCCCGGTCGGCCGAAATAGACATTGTCGACATAGACACCCACCGAAGAGTCGAGCCCGTCCGATGCGCTCGACACGCCGATGCCGCGGATGCCGATCGACGAGTTGCGCGGATTACTGTTGTACGCGGTCAGGCTTGGCGTCTGCTGGACGAGATCGGCGATCGTAAAGACGCCACGCCGCTCTAGTGTCGCACCCGACACTACGGACAAGGCGACCGGCACGTCCTGTGCGCGCTCGACCTGATGACGGGCTGTCACCGTGATTTCGGTGACGTCCATCGATGCGGTTACAGGGGTCGCCGCGGCGGCGTCGGCTCCAGTCACTGCATCGGTTGCTCCCGCTACTGCCGGCGAGGTCACCATAGCCAATGCGAGCGCCCCGAGAGATAGCCCTACCCGAACACTGTTCTGCATACGCCCGCCCTAATTTTGTTTCGGACATTCGGCTAATCACTACATTCCCCATCGGCTAACTAGGGAATCTAGGCAGCATCGAAGTTTTTGTATGTCGATCATCCGTGCCGGCTGGCCGAAGGCATGGGCACGCACCATCACGCTCGGGAGACAGTTCATGCCCTCTATCGGCCGCTTCGACGTCAGCGCTCTAGGCTATGGTGGGATGAGCCTGTCGAGCATCTATGGACGCGCAGATGACGAGGCGTCGGTCGCGACGCTTCATCGCGCCGTCGATGTCGGCATCACCTTTTTCGATACCGCGACGGCCTATGGTGCTGGCCATAATGAGGAGCTTTTCGGTCGCGCGCTGCGTGAAAAGCGTGATGGCCTCGTGATCGCCAGCAAATTCACACACGGCCAAGCGGGAGAGGGGAAGCCCAAGGTCAGTGCCGAAGAGGCGGTCGACGCGAGCCTCAAGCGTCTCGGTCTCGACCATATCGACATCTATTATCTTCACCGCGTCGATACCGATGTCCCGGTCGAAGAGTCTATCGGCCAGCTCGGACGTCTGGTCGATGCAGGGAAGATCGGTGGGGTCGGAATCTCGGAAGCGAGTGCCGACCAGCTGCGCCGTGGTCATGCGACGTACGAGCTCACCGCCTTGCAGAGCGAATATTCGCTTTGGACGCGTGATGTCGAGAGCGAGATCCTTCCTGCGGCACGTGAATTGGGTATCGGCTTCGTTGCCTATTCGCCGCTCGGCCGAGGCTTCCTTGCAGGGGCATCACCCAGCGAAAGCGATGATCGACGCAACATTCATCCTCGCTTCAAAGCCGAGGCGATCGAAGCCAATAGCCGGCGCCGTCAATTGATCGAGACGGTCGCCGGGCGGATCGGCGCGACGACGGCACAGGTCAGCCTCGCCTGGCTATTGGCGAAGGGCGTGGTGCCTATCTTCGGCACGCGCCACATTGCTCATCTCGAGACCAACTGGGCGGCCAATGACATCGCGCTCGATGCCGCGACCGTCGCCGAACTCGACACCGCCTTCCCGCTGGGGACCACCGTCGGTGAACGCTATCCGGCCGAGCAATTGAAGCAGGTCCCGGCCGCCCCGGCCCTGACCAACGCGTGAGAATTCGGACGGGAAGACCGATATGAGCGAGACACAGCGCCAGACGCCCTCCGCGGCCACTTACCGGTGGATCACCGTCGACCCGGTGACGCCCGTGATCGGGGCGGAGATCGGCAATGTTGATCTGACACAGCCGCTCGACGCCGAGACGTCCGCGGAAATACGCGACGCAATCCGCAGGAACCGCGTGATCTTCTTTCGCGATCAGCGGCTGTCTAACGACCAGCTCAAGGCGTTTGGCCGCACCTTCGGCACGCTGACCCCGGCGCATCCGATCGCCGCGGGGCTCGATGACCATCCCGAGATATGGGAGCGCGCGGTCGACGAGTATCGCGTGCGCCGCGCGCGTAACGAGGCGCTGCCGCCGGGCCGGATCCCGCCGCGCGACTTCAAGGGCTGGCATATCGACATCACCTTCGTCGCCAACCCCAACGCCTATTCGATCCTCTACGGTGCGGAGATTCCATCCACCGGCGGCGACACGATTTTCGCCAATCTGATCGAGGCCTATGCGGGACTGTCCGATCCGATACGTCGACTGATCGACGGACTGCAGGCGGTGCACCAGACCAGCGACTATGATTTCACGGGCACGCGCAAGCCGCGCCGCGATGGCCAGGTCGCCGGACGCCACGTGGCGCTTCATCCGCTGGTACGCGTCCATCCCGAAACGGGCGAGAAGCTGCTGTTCCTCAATCCCGGCACCGTCACGCATATTGCCGGATTGAAGGAGCCCGAGAGCCGCGCACTGATCGATCTTCTCTATGGCGAGCTGACTAGGCCTGAATATCAGGTCCGGCTGCGCTGGCAGCCCGATACGCTGGTTGTGTGGGACAATCAGGCGGTCGCTCATGCTGGACCCATCGACTATGCCCATTTCGACCGCGCGCGCGTCGTCCGCCGGATCACGACCGCAGGCGCTCTTGCCTCAGGGCCGGACGGGTTCACCTCGCAGCAGCTCGAGGGTGAGCTATTCGAAACGCTGAGCTGATGGGGGCAACGCGCGTAGATTTGCCGCGCGGTTCGCTGCCGTTCGCGATCATCGTGGCGATATCGATCGCGCTGCTATTCCTGTTCGCGCCGGCGCACCGGACGAAGGGTTTGGCTTCCGGCGAGCTGTCACTCACCGCAGCCTTGCCAGACAAGGTGCCGCCCGGCGTGGTGCTGCGCATCGGCGACCCCGTGAACAGCTGGATATTCCAGCATCTTGCATGGGACAAGACACTCCCTTTTCGCATCCAATGGGCCGAGATCACCGGTGGCCCAGGGGTGACCGAAGCGTTTCACGCCGGCGCGCTCGATGTCGGCTACGGCGCGAATGTGCCGCCGATCCACGCAATGTGGAGCGGGATTCCGGTTCGGATCATCGCTTTCCGGCAGTTTCCGGATCCGACCAAAGCACTTTACACGATCGGCCTCGCGCCGGGCTCGAAGATCAGGACGATCGAGGACCTCAAGGGCAAGCGGATCGCGTTCAGCCCGAGCCAGGTTCAGGCGCAGGTCGTGCTCCAAACGCTCAAGGCCGCGGGCATCGATCGCAAGGACGTTCATCTGATCGAGTTGCCCTCGAGCATCGGCGGCGACGTCTATACCAATTCGCTCGCCAGCAACGAGGTCGATGCAGCCCCGCTCGGCGCCGGCCTCGTGGCTCATCACTATATCACCAAATATGGCGATGACGGCGCGGCGCTGCTGCCACATCCCGCCTTCCGCGACGATGGCGCGGTTCTCTACGTGCCCGAAAGCGTGCTGAACGATCCCGGCAAGGCGGCCGCCTTGCGGGTTTTCGTAAGATACTGGGGACGTGCGCTCGCCTGGGCTAATGCGCATCCGGAGGAATTGGCCCAGGGCTATTATGTCGGCGTTCGCGGATTGCCGATCGCCGATGCGCGCCTTCAGGTAAATGCGCTTGGGCCGGGTGCGATACCCGATCGGTGGGATAGCGCTGTCGCCTATGAACAGAGCGCGATCGATAGTCTGGCACCCGCGACCGGCCGCCCCCGCTTCGATGCCACCACGCTGTTCGATCGTCGGTTCGAAAGGATCGCCGCGGATGGATTGAAGGAAGAACAGACATGTCCGCATTGCGCAACCCAACGGTGACGCTGACCGAACCGGCGCGTCCGTCCGCGCCGGACAATGTCGCCGCGCCGGCGATCGTGCGGGCTGCGACGCGTCCGGCCTCGCGCAACCGCTTTCTCGGCGGCGAGCCCGCGCGTCGCGGTGTCCTGCTCGGACCTGCGCTTCTGCTGCTCTATTGGTCTGTGCTGTCGGTGACGGGCTTTCTCGATCCGCGCGTGCTGCCTGCGCCCTGGACTGCGGTGTCGGCGGCGATCGATCTGATCCGGGACGGGCGGCTGCAGACGAACCTCGCAGTGTCTGCCGGCCGTGCGGTCGCCGGACTGTTGCTGGGATCATCGGTGGCGGTGTTGCTCGCCCTTGTCTCCGGACTGACGGTGCTGGGCGGCTATGTCATCGACGGGCTCGTACAGATGAAGCGCGGGATACCGATCCTTGCCCTGATCCCGTTCATGGTGCTGTGGCTTGGCATCGGCGAGGAGATGAAAATCATCGTCATCGCGATCGCGGTCTTCTTTCCGATGTATATCCAGACGCACACCGCGCTGCGTGCAATCGACATCCGCTATGTCGAGCTGGCCGAGACGCTGCGGCTGTCGCGCTGGAAGTTTCTGATGCGGATCGTGCTTCCCGGCTCCTTGCCCGGCATCCTGACCGGGCTGCGCTTCGGCACAACCGCGGCGTGGCTCGCGTTGGTCGTCGTCGAACAGCTCAACGCCACCAGCGGGATCGGCTATATGGTGACGCTCGCACGCGATTATGCGCAAACCGACGTCATGCTGGTCGGCCTCGTCGTCTATGCGATACTAGGCTTTGGGTCTGACACGCTGCTGCGCACGCTCGAGCGCCATGTCCTACGCTGGCGCCGGACGCTCGGCCGATGAGCGCGGCTGCCAACGTGCCGGTCGCGCCTGCTGTTAGCATCCGCAACCTCACGCGCACCTTCACGCTGAAGGGAGTCCTTAACGGCATCGATCTGGACATCGCGCCGGGCGAATTCGTAGCATTGCTGGGCCGCAGCGGCTCGGGCAAGTCGACCTTGCTGCGCGCGCTCGCCGGGCTCGATTTCGAGGCGCATGGCTCGGGCGACTATGACGTACCCGAGCGCACCTCGGTCATCTTCCAGGATGCCCGCCTGCTGCCGTGGATGAGCCTTCTCGACAATGTCACGCTGGGGCTTGGTCGCCAGGCACATGAAGACGGCCGCGGTATACTTGCCGAAGTCGGACTTACCGGACGCGAAACAGCGTGGCCGCACGAGTTGTCGGGCGGCGAACAGCAGCGCGTCGCGCTTGCCCGCGCCCTTGTCCGCGATCCAGAACTGCTGTTGGCGGATGAACCCTTCGGCGCGCTCGACGCGCTGACCCGGGGCCAGATGCACGATCTGCTGCGTCGGCTGTCGGAAATCCACAAGCCCGCGGTGCTGCTCGTCACGCATGACATCGACGAGGCCATACTCCTCGCCGATCGTATCGTAATGCTCGAGGCGGGGAAGCTTGCCGTCGACATCAGGGTCGAACTGCCCTTCGACAAGGATCAGCGCATCGCCCGATCGGCGAGCCTGCGAGAGCAGCTTCTGGCAAGGCTGCATGGGGGCGACGCAGGATCGATGACGATCGAAGGCATCGACGAAGGACATGATGGATGACGCAAGGCGCGATCGACCAGCTTCCAGCATCGGACGACAGCAAGGTACTGCGCGCGAGACGGCTCGGGGAGCGCTACCGCGATGCGCTCGACCTGCCGGTCGAGTGGAACGAGACGCTGGATACGCTGCTCGCCCATCGCTCGGTGCGGGCCTTCCTGCCCGGTGCGATACCGCCGGGTACGATCGAGTTGCTGGTCGCCGCGGCGCAATCAGCCGCGGCCTCGTCGAACCTTCAGCCTTGGAGCGTGGTGGCCGTCGAGGATTCCGAGCGGAAGGCCCGGCTGGCGTTGCTGGCCGGCAATCAGAAGCATATCGCCGAGGCTCCGTTGTTTCTGGTCTGGCTGATCGACCTCCATCGTCTGGAGCGCATCGGCAAGCGGCGGGGTGCGTCGACGGCGGGACTGGACTATCTCGAGACGCTCCTGTTGGGGTCGGTCGATACCGCCATGGCCGCACAGAATGCCGTGATCGCCCTTGAATCTTTGGGGTTGGGAGCGGTTTACGCCGGCGGTATCCGTAACAAGCCCGCCGAGGTCGCACGAGAGCTGAACCTGCCGAACCATGTATTCGCGCTCGTGGGGCTTTCGGTCGGCTATCCCGATGCGGCGAAACCCGCGTCGGTCAAACCGCGACTGCCCCAGCAAACGGTACTGTTTCGTGAGGAATATCCCTCCGAACAACCCGAAGCCGCGATTGCGGCATATGACGCCCGTCTGCGTGGTTTCC
This sequence comes from uncultured Sphingomonadaceae bacterium, assembly GCA_964247655.1. Taxonomy (GTDB): domain Bacteria; phylum Pseudomonadota; class Alphaproteobacteria; order Sphingomonadales; family Sphingomonadaceae; genus Solisphingomonas. The sequence goes on from CAXTVK010000039.1 coordinate 18,935, forward strand.
AGCGCGAGCAGGGGATGACCGAGCGGGACTGGAGCGAACAGGCGACCGACCGAGTGCGTGGGCCGGATTCGCTGAGCGGTCGTGACGCGATGCGCGACATTTTACACGGCCTGGGCTTTGGCCTGAAATAAAATCCGGGACGATGGCGGGCGATCCTACAGGCCAGCGGCCTCCTGCTGCGCTGCTTGGATCGAACTTTACAACATGTGGACGCCCCTTGCGGGCGAGACGCCAAGGAGATCCGATATGATCGATGCGCGATGGATGATCGCGATGTCGGGACTGCTGGTTGCAGCGCCGGTATCCGGGCAGGACGCGCCGGCTGGTGCGGTCATCTTCAAGCAACGCTGCCAGATGTGTCATGGCAATACCGATGCCGCCGATGCGGGCATCGGGCCAAACCTGTTCGACGTAGTCGGCCGTAAGGCGGGCGCCACCGCCTTTGACTACTCGCCGGCGATCAAGGCGTCCAAGCTCCGATGGGACAAGACGACGCTCGAGACGTTCCTGAGCGGCCCAGGCAAGCTCGTGCCGGGCACCAAAATGCCGATTGCGATCAGCGATCCAGTCGAGCGCGCATCGATAGTCGCCTATCTATCGACGCTCCGACGCTAATATGCGAGCCTGCGCATGCATATCGCGTGGCCCGCAGCGGCGTTTATGCCGATACGTGGAAGGTCATGCGCTCCGCGGCCCAGAATTTTGCGCCGCCTGACGGTATACAATCCATAGCGCCATATCGTAGCGCGGACTTGGATTTCGTGTCGCTCGTACTCTGCCGTAGCAGCTATGCGCTTCGCCACGTCAGGACCCGGAAAGCGCAAGAGTGCGAGCAATTCTATGTCGTTGAGTCAGGTGAACGGATGACCGCTTTCGGCAATCGGAATTTGCCTTGTGAACGGCCGGAACTGGGTCATGCAGATGCGACGGCGATCGCGGTAGCCATTTGCCTGTCGCTGCCGATTATAAGCTCATCGGCCTGATTCGCGACGCCAATGTCCGGCACGACGCCAGCATCCGGCTGCGGCGTATCGGGCCAATAGGCGATCAGCGGCAGGTCGACTTTGATGCCCGACGCCGGTAGCCCCACGAAGAAAAACGCGCCGCCGTTGATACCGCGCAGATTGCCCCCGGTAGGCTCGCCAATCAGCGTCGCGAGCCGGTGTTGCTTCACCAGCGCTGCGAAGCCGAATGTGGCAGAGGCGTTCTTCGGCCCGACGAGGACGGCCACCTTGCCCGTGAAACGCCGCTTCTTGGGCGCGATGAGCGCCACGTCGCTCGCATCTCCGGTGCCGGTAAGCGTGTAGAATCCGGCCGCGGCCGGCCCGATCGCGGACGCGCCCCAGTCGCGGAAGCGCCGATCCCACGTCGTGAGATAGGGCGAGAGGCGATCGGGGATACGTCGGTAGCGAACGTGGCGGGTGTAGTTGCTCGCGGCCACTGGCTGAGCAATCAGCCGTGAGAGGATCGCCGCGCCGCAGTCGAGCCCTCCGGCATTGTCCCTTAGGTCGATCACGATACCCGACAGATTGTCGTCGATGGCAGCGTCCATGCTCGCATCGATGAAGCCTCGCCAATCCCACGCTTGTCAATCGGCGTCCAATCGGGACCCCCAATACGCGTGCAACAGGGACCCCTTTG
>CAXTVK010000040.1:0-20067 GCA_964247655.1 uncultured Sphingomonadaceae bacterium
CGCGGCTCGACGGCGAATAGGGGCTGAACCGCGTCGGATCGGCGAGGAACAGCGCATGGACGGGGCTGATCGCCAGCGCATCCGCACCCCGCGTGCCCGCGAGGCGGACCAGCTCGGCGAGTGCTGCGAAGTCGCCGAAGCCAGCGACCTGCTTGCCGCGCAGCGCATAGAGCTGCGCCGCCAGCCCCCAGCCGCGCGCGCGGCCGGCGAGTGCCGCGACACCCGGCGCGCGCTGCGGCGCGATCGCCAGCGTCGTCACGCGGTCGGCCGATTCGATCCGATGATAGCCGGGCTCGTCGATCGTCAACGCTTCGCCCGCCGCGATGGCGCGCGTCGCGCCACTTTCGAGCTGCAGCCGGCCGGCGCCCGACCAGCCCGTAATCGCCTGCCCGACGTCGCCGGTGACGAAATCGCGATCCGCCTCGATACGCAGTCGCTGCCGGCTGTCGGCGATCTCGGCCGGGGTCGCCGCGGGCAGGTCGAGCGCTGCCAGCGCCGCGCGCAGCGTATCGGGCGCGACGCTGTGGTCGATCCCGTGCGCGTCCTGCCATTCGGGCAGCAACCCCGCCGCGGCCGCCAGCGCCGCCAGTGCCGCGTCGCTCACGCCGCGGGCTCCACCCAGGCGACGAGCGAGGCGGGCGCCAGCGCGCCATCGACCAGTCCGGTGCCGACCACCACGATCGGCGCCGCGCCGGGCGCCGCGATGCCGACCATCCCTTCGCCGAGGTTGAGCGCCAGCGTCAGCGTCGCGCCGTCGCCCAGCCGCCAGCGCGCGATCACCGCCCTGCTGTCGACGGCATCGCCGATCGCCTCGGCGCCGATCGCTTCGGCACCCGCCAGCCCGGGCACGATCCGATCGCGGCGGATCGCGATCAGCGAGCGGTACAGATCGCGCCAATCCGCGGCATCGCCACCGGGGATCGCGCGCGAGGCCTCGAACGTGTCGTGTGCATTGGGATCGGGGATTTTCTCGCGCTGCTCGGGATCGGCGAAGGCGGGGAATTTGGCGAACTCCTTGCGCCGGCCCTCGCGCACCGCATCGGCAAGGTCGTCGTGGAAATCGGTGAAGAACAGGAAGGGCGAGACGCTGCCCGTCTCCTCGCCCATGAACAGCATCGGGATCTGCGGGCAGAGCAGCAGCAGCGCGGTCGCCGCCTTAAGCCGCGCGGTATCCGTCAGCAGCGTCAGCCGCTCGCCGAGCGCGCGGTTGCCGACCTGGTCGTGGTTCTGCAGGAACGACACGAAGCGCGTCGGCGGCAGATGCCCGCTGGGCTTGCCGCGTGGCTTGCCGTCGTGGTTGGGCGAGCCCTCGCCCTGATAGATGAAGCCCTCGCCCAGGCAGCGCGCCAAGCGCTCGGCGGGCTCGTCGGCGAAGTCCTGGTAGTAGGCGCCCTTTTCGCCGGTCAGCAGGACGTGGAGGACGTTGTGGAAATCGTCGTTCCACTGCGCGTCATAATGGTCGTCGCCCAGCCGATCGGCATCGTTGCTCTCGTTTTCGAGCACGAGGTGGACGTGACGATCGCCAGCGCCCGCGCGAATTTCGCCGGCGAGCCGATCGAGGAACGCGTCGTCGCCGATCGCGTGGACGGCATCGAAGCGCAGCCCGTCGAACCGGTATTCGTCGATCCACATCCGCGCATTGTCGATGAAGTAGTGCGCCACCTCGTCGCGACCGAAGGCGATCGCGTCGCCCCACGGCGTGTGGCGCGTCGCGTCGAAGAAGGCGGGCGCGATGCCGGGCAGATAATTCCCGTCCGGCCCGAAGTGATTGTAGACGACGTCGAGGAACACGCTCAGCCCGAGCTCGTGCGCGCGGTCGACCAGCGCCTTCAGTTCGTCGGGCGTGCCGTAGGCGGCGGCGGGCGCATAGGGCAGCACGCCGTCATAGCCCCAGTTGCGCGTGCCCGAAAAGGCGTTGACGGGCATCAGCTCGATCGCGGTGACGCCGACCTCGACGAGCGCGGGCAGCGTTTCGATCATGTTCGTGAAGCCGCCAGTGACGCCGGGGTGGCATTCGTAGAGGATCGTCTCCGCCCACGGCCGCCCGCGCCAGTTGGAGGTCCGCCAGCGATAGGCGTCGGGATCGACGACGACGCTCCAGCCGTGCACGTCGCCGGCTTGGGCGCGCGACGCGGGATCGGGGATGGCGAGGTCGTCCGATATGCGGAAGCGATAGCGCGCACCCGTGCCGACCGGCGCTTCGGCCTCGAACCAGCCGTCTTCGTCACGCGCCATCGCGACGTCGGCGCCACCCTCGATCTCGAGCGTCACCGTCTCGCAACCCGGCGCCCACAAGCGGAAGCGCGTACGATCGGGCGCGAGCAGCGTCGGCCCCCAGAGGCTGTTCATGACGAGGGATCCGTTCCGACGATCAGCATGGCGGTGCGGGGCGCGACCTCGATGGTATCGCCGACCTGCCGTTCGGCGGCCTGCGGATCGGCGCTGTCGATCACGAGCGTGCGCGCGTGCGTCGGCGAGGGCAGCGTGAAGATCAGCATGATCGGCGAGGCGTTCATCAGCATCGTCACGGTCTCGATCGTGCCGTCCGCGCACCGCCGCACGCGGCGCATCGCCAGCGCCTTGCCCTGCGGATTGTGCCAGTCGTCGCCCGAGAGATGCTCGCCGCGCTCGTCGAACCAGTCGATGTCGAGGATGCCGGGCGCAACCTCGACCCCGCCGTGGAGGAAGTGGCCGGCGCGCACCAGCGGATAGAAACGCCGGATCGCGGTCAGCCGGCGGACGAAGTCGCTGAGCGCGTGGCCCCGGTCGCTTTCGAGCGCCTTCCAGTCGAACCAGCTGAGCGGACCGTCCTGGCAATAGGCGTTGTTGTTGCCCTGCTGGCTGCGCGCGAATTCGTCGCCGCCGAGCAGCATCGGCGTGCCGAGCGACGCCAGCAGCGTGACCAGCATCGATCGCGTCACGCGGTCGCGGATCTCCTGGATCTCGGCATCGTCGGTTGGGCCCTCGACGCCCCAGTTGCAGCTGTTGTTGTCGTCCGATCCGTCGCGATTGTCCTCGCCGTTCGCCTCGTTGTGCTTGCCGTCGTAGCTGACGACGTCGGCGAGCGGCTGGCCGTCGTGCGCGGTGACGAAGTTGACACTAGCCCACGGCCGCCGCGCGCGCCTGTCGAACAGGTCGGCGGAGCCCGAGATGCGCGCGGCGAATTCGGGACGCATCCCCTCGTCGCCGCGCCAGAACTTGCGCGTGCCGTCGCGGTATTTGTCGTTCCACTCGGCGAAGCCCGGCGGATGGTTGCCGAGCTGGTAGCCGCCCGGCCCGATGTCCCACGGCTCGGAGATCAGCTTGAGCTGGTTGAGCACCGGGTCCTGCCGCAGCACGTCGAAGAAGCCGCTCTTGGGATCGAAGCCGTGATTGCCCGCACGTCCGAGCGTGACGCCCAGATCGAAGCGGAAGCCGTCGATGCGGAAGCTCTCCGCCCAATAGCGCAGCGAGTCCGCGACGAGCTGCAGCACGCGCGGATGGCTCAGATCGACGGTGTTACCCGTACCGGTATCGTTGACGCAGCGCCGCGGATCGCCCTCGACCGCGCGATAATAGACCGCGTTGTCGAGCCCGCGGAACGACAGCGTCGGTCCCATCTCGCTGCCCTCGGCCGTGTGGTTGTAGACGACGTCGAGGATCACCTCGATCCCGGCGGCGTGCAGCCGCCGCACCGCCATCCGGAGTTCGTCGGCGCTGCCGGTCGCCATGTAGCGCGCTTCGGGTGCGAAGAAGGCGAGTGTGTTGTAGCCCCAATAGTTGGTCAGCCCCTGCTGCTGGAGCCGGCGATCCTGCACGAAGGCGTGGACGGGAAGCAGCTCGAGCGCGGTGACGCCGATGCGCTGGAGATGCGCGATCACCTTGGGATGCGACAGCGCCGCGAAGGTGCCGCGCTCGTTGGGGGTGACCTCCTCGAGCAGCTTGGTCAGCCCCTTGGCGTGCGCCTCGTAGATCACCGTCTCGGACCAGGGCGTGTGCGGCCGCACGTCGCCCGACCAGTCGAACGCGTCGGCGGTCACCACCGCCTTGGGCATCGCGGCGGCACTGTCCCGCCGATCGAAGCTCATGTCGTCGCGCGACGAGCCGACGCGGTAGCCGTAGAGCGCATCGGTCCACCGCACCGCGCCGAATAGCTGGCGCGCATAGGGATCGAGCAGCAATTTATGCCGATTGAAGCGGTGGCCCTCGTCGGGCGCATAGGCGCCGTGCGCACGATAGCCGTAGAGCAGGCCGGGGCGCGCATCGGGCAAAAAGCCGTGCCACACCTCGTCGGTACATTCGGGCAGATCGAAGCGCGCGATCTCGCGCTTGCCGCCCGGATCGTAGAGGCACAGCTCGATCCGCTCGGCATGCGCGGAGAAGAGCGCGAAGTTGACGCCCAGCCCGGTGAAGGTCGAACCCAGCGGATAGGGGGTGCCGGCGTCGAGCCGTGGCGGAAGCGGATGCACGCTTCAGCGCCCCGCGCGCAGGCAAGCGCGGTCGAACGATCTGTCGTGCAAGTGATACCCCCGGTGCGTCATCGATCCTGCAACGATGGTAGCGGCATTCCGTGCCGCCATCCCGCCCCCATTGAATCTTTTTACGCAGGCGGAACACTTCTCGGGATCGATGGCTTATCGGGGACAGCAGGGGTATCTCGAACATATGGCGCCGAGCGCGACACTCAGTGGCTTGATCAGCCGTCAGGCGATGGCGTTCGTGCTCGCCGGCGGGCGCGGCAGCCGGTTGATGGAATTGACCGACAGGCGCGCCAAGCCCGGCGTGTTCTTCGGCGGCAAGACGCGGATCATCGATTTCGCGCTCTCGAACGCGCTCAATTCGGGCATCCCCCGCATCGGCGTCGCGACGCAGTACAAGGCGCACAGCCTGATCAAGCATCTGCAGCACGGCTGGAACTTCTTCCGCCCCGAACGCAACGAGAGCTTCGACATCCTGCCCGCCAGCCAGCGCATCGACGAGGTGCAATGGTATCAGGGCACCGCCGACGCGGTGTATCAGAATATCGACATCATCGCGAGCTACGGCCCCAAATACATCGTCATCCTCGCGGGCGATCACGTCTACAAGCAGGATTACGGCGTCATGCTCGAGGAGCATGTCCACAGCGGCGCGGACGTGACGGTGGGCTGCGTCGAGGTGCCGCGCGCCGAGGCCTCGGGCTTCGGCGTGATGCATGTCGACGAGACCGACCGGATCGTCGATTTCCTCGAAAAGCCCGCCGATCCGCCCGCGATGCCCGGCCGACCCGATCATGCGCTGGCGAGCATGGGCATCTACGTGTTCACCACCGCGCTGCTGTTCGGGCTGCTGCGCGAGGACGCCGAGGACCTGAACTCGTCGCACGATTTCGGCAAGGACATCATCCCCCGGCTGGTCAAGGGCGGCAAGGCGATGGCGCACCATCTCGGCCGCTCTGGGTTGCGCTCGCAAGGGCCCGATGCCGAGCCCTATTGGCGCGACGTCGGCACGCTCGACGCCTATTTCGACGCCAATATCGATCTGACCAACGTAGTCCCCGATCTCGATCTCTACGATCGCGACTGGCCGATCTGGACCTACAGCGAGATGACCGCGCCCGCCAAATTCGTCCATGACGAGGAAGGGCGCCGCGGCGAGGCGATCTCGTCGCTGGTCTCGGGCGACTGTATCGTCTCGGGCTCCAAGCTGCGCCGCGCGCTGCTGTTCACCGGGGTGCGCGTCAACAGCTATTCGGAGATCGAGAATGCGGTGCTGCAGCCGCGCGTCGAGATCGGGCGCTCGTCGCGGCTCAAGAACGTGATCATCGACCGCGGCGTCAAGATTCCCGGCGGACTGGTCGTCGGCGACGACCCCGAACTCGATGCCAAGCGCTTTCGCCGCACCGAGAACGGACGATGCCTGATTACGCAAGACATGGTCGATAGACTGGCGGGATGAGCCCCTTGCACGTCCTGTCGGTCGCCTCCGAACTCTATCCCCTGATCAAGACCGGCGGCCTCGCCGACGTCGCCGGGGCATTGCCTGCCGCGCTGGCGCCGCACGGCGTTCGCATGGTGACGCTGGTGCCGGGCTATCCCGCGGTGATCGCCGCACTGGAAGGCGCCAAGCCCGTCGCGCGGATCGAGGCGTTGATGGGGGCACCCGCGACGCTGATCGGCGGACGTGCGCACGGGCTCGACCTGCTCGTGATCGACGCGCCGCACCTCTACGATCGGCCGGGCAATCCCTATCTCGATGCGGGCGGACGCGACTGGCCCGACAATGCGCAGCGCTTCGCCGCGCTCGCGCAAGTGGCGGCGTCGATCGGCGGCGGGCTCGTTCCCAAATACCGCCCGGCGCTGATCCACGTCCACGATTGGCAGGCCGCGCTGACGCCCGCCTATCTGCGCTATGGCGGCGGCGGTGGCCCACCGGTCGTGCTGACGATCCACAATCTCGCCTTCCAGGGCCGGTTTCCGCGTGACCTGCTGGGCGCGATCGGACTGCCCGAAGCGTCGTTCACGCTCGACGGCGTCGAATATTATGGCGAGATCGGCTTCCTCAAGGCGGGCATATTGTTCGCCGACGCGGTCACCACCGTCTCGCCGAGCTACGCCGCCGAGATTGCCACCGACACGGGCGGCATCGGGCTGGGCGGGCTGCTCGCCGGACGTGGTGGCGATCTGGTCGGCATCCTCAACGGCATCGATACCGATGTGTGGAATCCCGCGACCGATGCGCTGCTGCCGCACCGCTATTCCGCCGATCGCCCGGCGGCGCGCGCGGGCGACAAGGCGGCGCTGCAGGTTGCGTTCGGGCTCGATGCCGCGCCCGATGCGCCGCTGTTCGGCGTGGTCAGTCGGCTCTCCGAGCAGAAGGGGCTCGACCTGTTGCTCGGCGCGCTCCCCGAACTATGCGCGGCAGGCGGCCAGCTCGCGCTGATCGGCACCGGCGACGCGTGGCTGGAAGAGGGTTTCCGGGCGGCGGCGGCGCGCTATCCGGGTCAGGTCGGCTGTCGGATCGCCTATGACGAGGCGACCGCACACCTCGTCCAGGCGGGCAGCGACGCGCTGCTGGTGCCGTCGCGCTTCGAACCGTGCGGACTGACGCAGCTCTGCGCGCTGCGCTACGGCGCGATCCCCGTCGTCGCGCGCACCGGCGGGCTGGCCGACAGCGTGATCGATGCCAACGAGGCGGCACTGCGCGCGGGCGTCGCGACCGGGATCGTCTTTTCGCCGATCGACGCGGCCGGATTTGCCGCGGCGCTCCGGCGCACGATCGCCGCCTATCGCGATCCGCCGGCGTGGCGCGAGATGCAGCGCAACGGCATGCGTGCCGACGTCTCGTGGGATCGGTCGGCGCGGCGATATGCCGATCTCTATCGGCGGCTGACGGATCGCACGCGCCCAGCGGTCTAGCGCGACCGCCTACTGCGCGCGCGGCGCGTCGTGACCGATCAGTTCGCGGCCGATCAGCATGCGGCGGACTTCGTTGGTGCCCGCGCCGATGTCGAGCAGCTTGGCGTCGCGCCAATAGCGCTCGACCGGCCAATCCTTGGTGTAGCCGGCACCCCCCAGCGCCTGGATCGCCTCGCCCGCGACCTTCACCGCGTTCTCGCTGGCGAGCAGGATCGCGCCCGCCGCATCGAAGCGCGTCGTCTGCCCCGCGTCGCACGCCCTCGCCACCGCATAGGTGTAGGCACGAGACGAATTGAGCGCGACGTACATATCCGCGATCTTGCCCTGCATCAGCTGGAATTCTCCGATCGCGCGCCCGAACTGCTTGCGCTCGCGCACGAACGGCACGACGACGTCGAGGCAGGCCTGCATGATCCCGAGCTGGATCCCCGAGAGCACGACGCGCTCGTAATCGAGCCCCGACATCAGCACCTTCACGCCGCCGTTGAGCGGGCCCATCACCTGCGCATCGGCGACGAAGCAATCGTCGAACACCAGCTCGGCGGTGGGCGAGCCCCGCATGCCGAGCTTGTCGATCTTCTGCCCGATCGAGAAGCCGGAAAAATCCTTCTCGATCAGGAAGGCGGTGATCCCCTTCGATCCGCCGTCGGGCACGGTCTTGGCGTAGACGACCAGCGTGTCGGCATAGGCGGCGTTGGTGATCCAGAATTTGGTGCCGTTGAGCCGCCAGCCGCCGTCGACCTTGTCGGCGCGCAGCTTCATCGAGACGACGTCGGACCCCGCCCCCGCCTCGGACATGGCGAGGCTGCCGACATGCTCGCCCGAGACCAGCTTGGGCAGATATTTCGCCTTCTGCTCGGGATCGCCCCAGCGGCGGATCTGGTTGACGCACAGATTGGAGTGCGCACCGTAGGAGAGCCCGATCGAGGCCGACGCGCGGCTCACCTCCTCGCACGCGACGACATGCTCGAGATAGCCGAGACCGAGACCGCCAAACTCTTCCTCGACGGTGATGCCGTGCAGCCCAAGCGCGCCCATTTCGGGCCAAAGCTCGCGCGGGAAGCTATCCTCGGCGTCGATCCGCGCGGCGATCGGCGCGATCCGGTCGGCAGCGAAGCGCCGCGTCGTCTCGCGGATCATGTCCGCCATCTCGCCCAGCGCGAAGTCCAGTTCAGCCATGTCCGCTCCTCATGTTTCGGCGGCTGATAGCGCAGTGCCGGGCCCGAGGAAATCGAAAGGCCGCCGCATCGCGAAAGGCGGCGATAAGCGATCGGCAAATGGTTCCACATCGCTATTGCGAGTTTCTCGCATTATCTATAGCGGGCATCTCGATCAGGGAATCGGGACAGAAAATGACGCACAACCGCCTTTGCCGCACCGCCGTGTTTTTGGGGACCGCCGCGTGGATCGGCGCCGCGTCGCCGGCGATGGCGGCTGCCGCCGTGGACGCTGCGGCCGCGGCCGGCGTCGCCGCCACGGACTCGACCGGCGCGAACGAGGCGGAGACGATCGTCGTGACCGGCCAGCAGCCGCGCAACGAAGCGTCGGCGGGCACCAAGTCCGCGGTGCCGATCCTCGAGACGCCGCAATCGATCAGCGTGATCACCAACGCCGACATCGCCGGGCTCGGCCTGCAGAACCTCAACCAGGCGCTGCGCTTCGTCGCGGGCGTCACGCCCGAGCAGCGCGGCGCCTCGGCCGAGGTCTACGACCAGTTCAAACTGCGCGGCTTCGACGCGCCGGTGTTCCTCGACGGACTCTATTTCGTCGGTCAGAGCGATGCGACCGGCTATGCCGCCGCGCAGGCCGACGTCTCGCGGCTCGATCGTGTCGAGATCGTCAAGGGCGCATCCTCCGCGCTCTACGGCAAGTCGGGCCCGGGCGGGCTCGTCAACGAGCAGAGCAAGCTGCCGCTCGACAAGGATTTCTACGGTGCGGTCTCGGGCACTTACGGCAATTTCGACCTGTACCGGGTCGATGGCGACGTCGGCGGGCGCTTTTCGGACAGCGCGTTGTGGCGCGTCTATGGCAGCGTCAACGGCGCGCATGACGAGCAGAAATATGGCGTCCGCCGCCGCCAGACGATCTCGGCCGCGGTGACGCTCGGCGCCAACACCCCGACCACCTTCACCGTGCTCGCCGCCTATTCGCACGATCCGCGCAACGGCGACTATGGCGTGTTTCCCGCCTACGGCACCTTCCTGCCCGATCCCGCCGGCCGCATCTCGCAGAATTTCTACGGCGGCGAGCCCGGCGACTTCTTCTCGCGCGAGCAGCTGGGGCTGACCTACATCTTCCGCCACCAGTTCGGCGACAATTGGGCGTTGCGATCGTCGGGGCGCTACCAATATGTGAAGAGCCGGCTCGGTATCGTCTATACCAGCGGCGTACCGGTCACCGACACCCTCACGGGCCGCGCCTCCTATTCGACCCGCGAGCACGACAACGACTGGGTGTACGACAACCAGCTCACCGGCAAGCTGACCACCGGTCCGATCGAGCATGCGCTGCTGTTCGGCACCGACCGGCAGATACTGCATTATGGCGAGCTTTCGGCGTTTGGCGGCGCGACGCCGATCGATCCGTTCGATCCCGTCTACGGCACGATGCCGACGCCGCAGACGCCCTACGAGGTGCCCGACAATTTCGGCATCGGCGACGTCACCACCAAGCAGCGCCAGCAGAGCGTCTACGCACAGGACCAGATGTCCTGGGGCGGTCTGCGCCTCACGCTGACCGGCCGGCAGGATTGGGCGCGCCAGGCGGCGACCGGCAGCGAGACGCAGAACGACAAGAAGTTTACATACCGCGTCGGCGCGCTCTACAAGACCGAGATCGGCATCGCGCCCTATGTCTCCTACTCGACCTCATTCCAGCCCCAGGCGGCGATCCTGACCAGCGGCGCGCTCGCCAACCCGTCGCTCGGCAAGCAGATTGAGGGCGGCGTCAAATATCAGGTGCCGCACACTGACATCCTGCTCACCGCCGCCTATTTCCACATCGAGCAGACCAACGTGCTGACCACCGATCCGATCACCTTCCGCGCGATGCAATCGGGCAAGGTGCGGTCGCGCGGCTTCGAGTTCGAGGGCAAGGCACCTTTGCCCTACGGCTTCGACGTGGCGTTCACGTTCAGCCGCCAGAGCGTCAAGACGCTCGAGGACACGTCCGATCCGCGCAACGTCGGGCGCGGACTGCTCGGCGTCGGCAAGGGCAATCTGTCGGCCAATCTCGAATGGACGGGCAAGTCGGGTCCGCTCGCCGGGCTGACGGTTGGCGGCGCAGTGCGTCACGTCGACAGCGTCTATGCCGGCATCTATTTCGATAAAGTCGCGCGCAGTACGCCGGGCTATACTCTGTTCGACGCGCTGGCGCGATGGGACCTTGGCAAGATGAGCGATCGACTGAACGGCATCGACGTCTCGTTCAACGCGACCAACCTGTTCAACAAACGCTACTTCACTAGCTGCTACACTACCTACGGCTGGTGCTGGTACGGCAACCGCCGCACCGTGCAGGGCACGGTCGGCTTCCACTGGTAACCGCGACGCCAGCGCCGACGCGCCGCTATCGTCTCGCCGTCGCGTCGCGCGTCGTCGCGGCGGTGGCGGGCGGCTATGCGGCGGCGGTGCTGTTCGGGATCGCGCTGGCGACGACGCTGCGAGCCATGTCGGCGATCGATCCCGCCGACGCGGCGGTGACCGCGACGCTGCTGGCGTTGCTCGCGCTGCCCGTCGCGGCGATGGCGGTGTTCTGGGCGCGCTCGGCGGTTCGCGCTTGGGGCGGCGTGCTGACCGCCTGCGCGTTGTTCGCGGGTTTGGCGATCGCTGGCGGGTGGCGGCCGTGAAGCCGGGCTTCCGCCAGGCGATGACCTGGCTGCACAATTGGTCGGGCCTGGTGGTCGGCTGGCTGCTGCTGACGATCTCGGCGGCGGGTACGCTCAGCGTGTTCCGGCAGGAGCTCGACGCCTGGTGCCATCCCGAGCTGCCGCGCGGCGCGGTCGACCAAGCCGCGGCAGGCGCGGCGGCGATCGGCTGGCTCTCGGCGCACGCCGCCAAGGCACCCGGCTGGTATCTCGATCTCGCCGACGCGCGTTCGCCGGGCACGCTCGCCTTCTGGAGCGACGGCCCCAAAGGCTTCGTCCAGCGCACGCTCTCGGCGCTCACCGGTAGCCCCGCCGGCATCCGCGACAGCCTGGGCGGCGAATTCTTCTACCGCTTCCATTTCGAGCTGCAGCTGCCCTATCCCTATGGCCGGCTGCTCGCGGTATCGGCGGCGATGGTGATGCTGACGACGCTGATCACCGGGATCGTCGCGCATCGCCGCATCTTCAAGGATTTCTTCACGCTGCGCACCGGCAAGGGCCAGCGCAGCTGGCTCGACGGGCATGTCGCGCTCGGCGTGTTCGCGCTGCCCTTCCACCTGATGATCAGTTTTACGGGCGCGGTGACGCTCGCCGAGCTGCTGATGCCGCTGCCCGGGCTTGCCGCCTATCGCGGCGACGGGGCGGCACTGGCCAAGGGGCTCTATCCGTCGATCGATCGCGCGGCATCGGGACGGCCGGCGCCGCTCGTGCAGATCGCCCCGCTGCTGCGCGACGCCGAGGCGCGGTTCGGCGGCGCGGGCATCTCGTCGCTGTCGGTCGCCAATCCCGGCGACGCGGCGCAGACGGTCGTCGTCTCGGCGGGCGAAGGCACAGGCCTCGCGGTGCAGCAGCACAGCCTGACCTATGACGGCACCACCGGTCGGCTGCTCGGCGAGCATGTCGAGCGCCGGCCTGCGGTGCGCGTCTACGACGTGCTCTACGGATTGCACATGGGCCGCTTCGCCGGACTCTCCTCGCGCTGGCTCTATTTCCTCTCGGGGCTGATGCTGTGCGGCACGATCGCGACCGGCGCGATTCTGTGGACCGTCAAGCATCGCCGCGCGCACGGCTTCGGCCATCATCTCGTCGAGCGGCTCAACGTCGGCTTCGTCGCGGGGCTGCCTACGGGCTTCGCGACCTTCCTGCTCGCCAACCGATTGCTGCCCGTCGCGCTCGCCGATCGTGCGAGCGTCGAGCTGCGCTTGACGTTCGGCCTGTGGGGTGCGGCGTTGCTGTTCGCCGCGATCCGCCGCCCGTCGCGCGCCTGGCCCGAGCTGCTGGGCGTCGCGGCGCTGCTGTGCGTCGCGGTGGTCGTCGCCGACGTGCCGACGTTCGTCGCCGACGGCGTATCGATCGGCGTCGATGCGGTGCTGCTCGCGCTCGCCGCCGTCTTCGGCGCCGTCGCCTGCCGACTTGCGCTCCGCCCGCAACGGCGCGCGGCGGCATGACGCTCTGCCTCGTGTTCGTCGGCTTCGTGCTGCTCGCGGCCGGAACGTGGCGGCAATCGGCGATCGTGTTCGGCCGCGTGCCGCGACCGCGGATCCGCCACGCGCTGCTCGGTAGCGGATACGCACTGCTCGCGCTGTCGCTGCTGCCCGTGCTGGCGGGACGCGATCCGAGCCGCGCGCTGGTCGAGTGGTTCGGCCTGCTCACGCTGGCGGCGATCGCCGTGCTGCTGGCCTGCTGGTATCGCGCGCGATGATCGGCGACAAGGCGTCCGATTAAAGGCCTCGCGGAGCGTGCAGCATGACCGACCTCGCCCAGAGCTTCGACCGCCTGCGGACCGCGTCGCGCGCCACGCCCGCGCCGACCGCCGAGCAGCGCCGCACCCGGCTCGACGTGCTGCGCGCGCTGGTGCTCGACAATCGCGAAGCGTTCGCCGACGCGATCTCCGCCGATTTCGGCGGCCGTGCCCGGCCCGAGACCGAGCTGCTCGAGATCGTGCCGCTGATCGGCGCGATCCGCCACGCGCGCCGATCGCTCGCGCGCTGGATGCGCGACGAGCGCCGCCATGTCGCGATCACCTTCCAGCCCGCGAAGGCGTGGGTACGGCACGAGCCGCTGGGCGTGATCGGGATCATCTCGCCGTGGAACTATCCGCTGCTGCTGGCGCTCGGCCCGCTGACCGACGCGCTCGCCGCGGGCAACCGCGCGATGCTCAAGCCCTCCGAGCTGACGCCCGCCTTCTCCGAGCTGCTGGCGGCGCTGATCGCCGGCGCGTTCGCGCCCGACGAGGTGCATGTCGCGACCGGCGGCGTCGATGTCGCGCAGGCGTTTTCGGCGCTGCCGTTCGATCATCTGGTGTTCACCGGATCGACCGCGGTCGGGCGCCACGTGATGCGCGCCGCGGCCGAGAACCTGACGCCCGTCACGCTCGAACTCGGCGGCAAGTCGCCCGCGATCGTCTGCCCCGGCTATGCGATCGAGAAGGCGGCGAATTCGGTCTCGTTCGGCAAGTTCGTCAATGCCGGCCAGACCTGTATCGCCCCCGATTACGCGCTGGTCCCCGCCGGCGAGGCGGAGGCATTCGGTCGTGCGGTGATCGCGGCGGCGACGCGCGGCTATCCGACGATCCAGGCGAATGGCGACTATAGCAATATGATCGGCGATCGGCACCGCGCACGACTGGCCGACGCGATCGAGCAGGCGCGCGCGGGCGGCGCCACGATCCTCACCCATCCCGACGTCGCGGGTGCGAACGGCAAGATCGCGCCGACCGTGGTGCTGAACGCGCCCGCCGACAGCATGCTGATGACCGAGGAGATATTCGGGCCCGTGCTGCCCGTCGTCGGCTACGCCTCGCTCGACGAGGCGATCGGCTTCGTCGCCGCGCGCGACCAACCGCTCGCGCTCTACTGCTTCGCCTGGGATCGCCGCGAGCGCGACCGCGTGCTCGCCGGCGCGACCTCGGGCGGCGTCACCGTCAACGGCACGCTGCTCCACATCGCGCAGGACGACTTGCCGTTCGGCGGGATCGGGCCGAGCGGATCGGGCGCCTATCACGGCCATGAAGGCTTCAAGCGGTTCAGCCATGCGCGATCGGTCCATCAGATCGGCATGGTCAACGTCTTCGAACGATTGGGGCCGCCCTGGGGTACGCTCGCGCGGACCACGGCGCGCCTGCTCACGCGGTAATGCGGCAGGACGGGTAGCGGCACAACCGGGCCGGCGATCGATCTCTCGGGTCAAATCCCGACCATTCCGATTCGAAAGCAAGGACCGGAGTTTCGCCGCGGGAGATGTCGATCACAGTGCGGCGACATCCTCCATCGAAGAGTATCGCACCATGACCAAGACCACCGAGACAGCGTCCGACGACGGGCATGCGACGGCCGCCGATCCGCGCTGGCGCCGCGTGCTGTCGCGCGACGAGACCGCCGACGGGCTATTCTGGTATTCGGTCGCGACCACCGGGATCTACTGCCGCCCGTCCTGCGCGTCGCGCGCCGCCAATCCGCGCAACGTCGCCTTCCACGACACGCTGGCGAGCGCGCAGGCGACCGGCTTCCGCGCCTGCCGGCGGTGCAACCCCGACGGGCTCTCGCGCAATGCCGGGAATGCCGCGATCGTCGAGAAGCTCTGTCGGCTGATCGAAGCCAGTGAGACCGAATTGCCGCTCGCCGCGCTCGCCGACGCGGCCGAACTCAGCCCCGGCTATCTGCACCGGCTTTTCAAGGCGGCAACAGGCCTCACCCTCAAGGCCTACGCCGCCGCGCACAGGTCCGCGCGCGTGCGCCGGGCCCTGGCCGAGGACAATAGCGTCACCGAGGCGATCTACGACGCAGGCTATGCTTCGAGCGGCCGCTTCTACGCGCAATCGACCGCGATGCTCGGCATGACGCCGCGTACCTACCGCGCCGGCGGCATCGACGAGGAGATCCGCTTCGCGATCGGCGAGACCTCGCTCGGCGCGATCCTGGTCGCATCGAGCGGCAAGGGCGTCGCGGCGATCCTGATCGGCGACGATCCCGACGCGCTCGCACGCGATCTGCAGGATCGCTTCCCCAAGGCGAGGCTGGTCGGCGCGGACGCCGCGTACGAAACGCTGGTCGCGCAGGTGGTCGGCCTGGTCGAGGCGCCGGGCATCGGCATCGATCTGCCGCTCGACGTGCGCGGTACGGCGTTCCAGCGCCGCGTCTGGCAGGCGCTGCGCAACATTCCCGCCGGGCGCACTGCATCCTATGCCGAGATCGCGACGCGGATCGGATCGCCCAAGTCGGTGCGCGCGGTGGCGGGCGCGTGCGCCGCCAACACGCTCGCGGTCGCGATCCCGTGCCACCGCGTCGTCCGCACCGACGGTGCGCTGTCGGGCTACGCTTGGGGCGTCGAGCGCAAGCGCGCGTTGCTGGCGCGCGAGCGGAGGATCACCTAGGCTCCGTTTCGGTAGAACCGAAACAGAGCCGGCGAAGCTGAAAACGACTCCAGCGCGCGCCGATCCCTTTCAGGGGATCACGATTTGGCGGATCGCCTCGCCCTTTTCGAGCCTGTCGAACAGCTGGTTGATCTCGGACAGCGGGCTGACCGACGTGAGCAGCCGATCGACCGGCAACCGCCCCGCGCGCCACAGCGCGATATAGCGCGGGATGTCGCGCGAGGGGATCGCCGAGCCCATATAGCTGCCCATCAGCGTCTTGCCGTCGCCGACCAGCGACACCGCGGGGATCGACAGCATCTCCGCCGGATTGGGCAGCCCGACCGTCACGATCCGCCCGCCGCGCCGCGCCAGCGCATAGGCGGCGGCGAGCACGTTCGCCTTGCCGACGCTTTCGACAACCAGATCGGGCCGGCCGCCGAGCGCGGCGACGATGGCCTCCTCGCCCTCCGCCGGATCGAGCGCCGCGACAGCGCCGAGCTCGATCGCGAGCGCGCGCTTCTCGGGCACCGGATCGATCGCGACCACCGGCTGCGCGCCGCCCGCGATCGCCCCCATCAGCGCGGCGAGGCCGACGCCGCCCAGCCCGTAGACCGCCACGCTTTCACCCGCGCGCAGCCGTGCGGTGTTGAGCACCGCGCCGACGCCCGTCAGCACCGCGCAGCCGAACAGCGCCGCGATCTCGACCGGGATGTCCGACGGGATCCTTACCGCCGAACGGCGATCGATCACCGCATGACTGGCGAAGGCGGAGGCGCCGAGATGATGGTGCACGGCATGGCCGTCCTCGCTCAGCCGGATGTCGCCTTCGAGCAGCGTACCCCTGCCGTTCGCGGCGGCGCCGTTGGCGCACATATAGCCCTCGCCCGACATGCAGGCGGTGCAATGGCCGCAGAGCGGCAGGAAGCTCAGCACGACACGGTCGCCAACCGCAAAATGGCCGACGCAGCCGGCGCCCGCCTCGATCACCGTCGCCACCGCCTCGTGCCCGATCGCCATCGGCATCGGCCGCGGCCGATCGCCGTTGATCACCGAGAGATCGCTATGGCACAGCCCCGCCGCATCGATCCGCACGAGCAGTTCGCTTGCACCCGGCGGCGCGAGTTCGGCCTCGGCGAGCCGCAACGGGCGCGTCTCGGCATAGGGGCCGCGCCGGCCGATCGTATCGAGGATCGCTGCGGTGATCTTCATCTCGGCCTATCCCGGTTTGCCCCGCTTGCGCCCGGGGCGGCTACGGCATCGCTGGCGCCCGACTGCGATCGAACCCGTATTTCGCCGGGCTACCCAACGTATGACGAACCCGGCATTCCCTACCATCTCGATGCTGGACCGCAACCCCGACGGATATCGGCGCGCCGGCCGCGATTGCGCCGATCAGGCTTCGGCGAGCGCCGAATAGTCCATCGCGGCGAGATCGGTGAGCAGACCGGGACCTTTCGGCTCCCAGCCCAGCCGCGCGCGCGTCAAGGCGTTCGACGCGATCATGTCGAGCGCGGCGAAGGGTGCCAGCCAGCCGAAATAGCGCTCGACCTCGTCGGCGGCGACCGAGAGGACCGGCAGCCCGGTGCCCTTGCCGATCGCCTCGGCGATGGCGCGTGCGGTGATGCCCTCCTCCGCCGACGCATGGTAACGCGCGCTCGGCTCGCCCTTCTCCAATGCCAGGACGTAAAGCTCGGCCACGTCGCTGACGTGCGCCGCCGACCACCGCATCTGCCCGTCGCCCAGATACGCCACCGCACCGGCACGGCGCGCCTCCGCGACCAGCAGCGTGACGAGCCCGGCCTTGGTGGTGTCGTGCACCTGCGGCAGCCGGATGGTGCGTACGTCGATGCGCCGCGCGATCAGCGCCGCGCCCGCGAGCTCGGACGCGATGCGCGGAATGCTGTGGTGCGGGTTGAGCACGTCTTCGGTCGCCGGACCGCCGTTCAGCGGGATGCCGATGCCGACGCCCGAGGTGATCAGGATCGGCTTCCGCGTCCCCTGCAGCGCCTCGCCCATCGCGGCGATGTTGCGCTCGTCCTTCTTGGCGTTCTCGAGAAACGTCTTGAAATTGTGATCGAACGCGCAGTGGATCACCGCATCGGCCGCCGCCGCGCCGCTGGCGAGCGTCTCGGGCCGCTCGAGGTCGCCGCGATGGACCTCCGCTCCGGCCGCCTCGAGCATCCGGGCGCCGGCATCGGATCGCGTGAGGCCGAGCACCTGATGACCGCGACCGAGCAGCTTGGGGATGATGTGCGAGCCGATAAAGCCGGTCGCGCCGGTCAGGAACACGCGCATGGAAATCTCCTTTTCTGAGGAGAACCGTATCGCGGCTTGGACGAAGGTGTTAAAGTAGTGACGATATCATGGTATAACGCCTAACAGGATCGATCATGGCGAGCGAAGCGCCCAACCGTCTCGGCAGCTATCTACGCGATCGCCGCGCCCGCCTCGATCCCGTGGCATTCGGCTTCGGCGGCGACCGGCGGCGCACCCCCGGGCTGCGCCGCGAGGAGGTGGCGAGCCGCGCGAACATCAGCCCGACGTGGTACACCTGGCTGGAACAGGGCCGCGGGGGTGCGCCGTCGGCCGACGTGCTGGACCGCATCGCCAAGGGTCTGATGCTGACCGAGCCGGAGCGCGAGCACCTCTACATGCTCGGCTTGGGTCGTCCGCCCGAGGCGCGCTACCACGCGGTCGACGGCATCACCCCGCGGCTGCAGCGCGTGCTCGACGGCATGGTGCTGAGCCCGGCGATCATCAAGACCGCGATGTGGGACGTCGTCGGCTGGAACCGGGCGGCGGCGCTGCTGCTGACCGACTATTCCAAGCTGCCGCGCGAAGACCGCAACATCCTCCGCCTGATGTTCGGCAGCGACCACGTCCGCGCCCGGAACGAGGACTGGGACAGCGTCGCCCGCTTCGTCGTCGGTGCGTTTCGCGCCGACGTGGCGCGCGCCGGCGCCAACAACAGCGCGGCCGCCATCGAACTGGTCGCCGAACTGTCGCGCGCCAGCCCCGAGTTCGAGGCGCTTTGGCAGGACAATGACGTGGTCGCGCACGGCGAGGGGGTGAAGCGTATCGTGCATCCCGACGCCGGGTTGCTGGCGATGGAATTCTCCTCGTTCGCCGTCGAAGGGCGACCCGAACTCGGAATGATCATCTACAATCCCGCCTCGCCGGCGGATGCCGAGCGGCTCCGCCTGCTGCTGGACGCGCGCGAAGACTGATCGGCGTCGGACGACCTCGAGACGGACCGCCTACATGGCCGACACGAGCACGCGGCAGCACGCCGGTCTCGCGCGAATGGCCGGCAGCGGGCTGCACGCCGACGATGGTGCGGCTCGCCCGCCACGGCGCAAAAAAACCGTCCATCATCCGTCAGCTCCGGTATCGCAACGCGTCCACCAGCAGGGCGAAGGCGGCCGAAGGCTGACGCCGGCTCGGATAGTAGAGGTGATAGCCGGCGAACGGCGGGCACCAATCCTCGAGCACGCGGACGAGACTGCCGTCCGCAAGCTGATCCGCGATCGCATCCTCCATCACGAAGCCCAGGCCGAGACCGGCGGTCGCGGCCTGCGCGATCATCCGGACGTTGTTGCAGGCGAACTGGCCTTCGACGCGCACGCGGACCTCGCGGTCGCCTTTCTCCAGCTCCCAGGCGTACAGGCCTCCGGCGGTCAGCATCCTGAGATTGATGCAGTTGTGCCGCTGCAGATCCTGCGGGGTCGCAGGCGGCGGATTGCGCGCGAGATAGCCCGGCGATCCGACCACCGCCATGCGAAGCTCGGGGCCGATCCGCACGGCCACCATGTCCTTGGCGAGCGCCTCGCCCAGGCGGACGCCCGCGTCGAAGCGATCGGAGACGATGTCGGTCAGGCCCGAATCGATGCTCAATTCGACGCGAATGTCGGGATATTCGGGCAGAAATCTCGCGAGCACCGGCCATAGCAGCGCCGTGGCGGCATGCTCGGACGTGGTGATCCGGATCGAGCCGGCGGGCTTGTTGCGCAACTCGCTCAGCGACGCGATCTCGGCACCGATGTCGTCCAGCGCCGGCCCCAGCGTCGCGAGCAGCCGTTCGCCGGCTACCGTCGGCGCGACGCTGCGCGTCGTGCGTGTCAGCAGGCGGACGCCGAGCCGCGTCTCCAGCCGGCGAACGGTATGGCTCAGGGCGGACTGCGACGTGCCCAGCTTCGCCGCGGCGCGCGTGAAGCTCTTCTCCTCGGCTACGGCCATGAACGCATTGAGGTCGACGAGATATTCGCGCTGCATCCCTCGACCCTAGAAGCGGGCTCGTGCCTGTTCCAGAGCCCAATCGACCTTTGCGCTGCATCTGCATGGTAGGCGGCCGGCACGTCGGCGGACGGATCGGGACCGCCGGACATGGTCCGACCTGGAGTCAGGCCGCGACCGGTCTGAGAGGTGGCTCGGTTTGTCTGTACAGCCTCGCGGGCTCGTTAAGTGGATCGCCG
>CAXTVK010000041.1:0-19812 GCA_964247655.1 uncultured Sphingomonadaceae bacterium
TCGATTTCCTCTCGGCGCTGTCGCAGCATCCGCGCTTCCGCTCGGGCGAGATCACGACGGGGTTCATCGCCGAGGAATATCCCGAGGGCTTTCATGGCGCGCCCGAGCAGCCGGCGACCTTGCAGGCGGTCGCGGCAGTGTCGGCGGCAATCGCCAAGGCCGATGCGGTGCGCGCGCTGCATGTCGACGGGCAACTCGGCACGCCGCTGCAGGCCTCCGATCGCTGGGTCGTGCGGATCGACAGCGCGGAGCATGACGTCACGCTCGAGGCCGATGCCGCGACGATCGATGGTGCGAGCGTCAGCCTGTCGCTGGGCTACACGCCGGGCGCGGCGTTGGTCGAGGCCGAGGTCGCGGGCGAGACCTATTTCCTGCGGATCGCACGCAAACGTGGCTTCATGACGGTCACGACGGGCGGCCGTGCGCGAAAGGTGCAGGTGGCACCGCCGCGTGTGGCGGCGCTGCGGCATCACATGATCGAGAAGATCGCACCCGATATGTCGCGCTTCCTGGTGTCGCCGATGCCGGGTTTGCTGACGCGGCTGATGGTGCAGCTCGGCGACAAGGTCGAGGCGGGGCAGCCGCTCGCGACGGTCGAGGCGATGAAGATGGAGAACATGCTGCGCGCCGAGAAGAGCGCGACGGTGTCGAAGGTGGCGGCGGACGTCGGCGAGAGCCTCGCGATCGATCAGGTGATTTTGGAGTTCGAGTGAATTGAAATTCCCCGGCGAAGGCCGGGGCCCAGGCCCGTACTCGCGGCGATCGCAGCGTTTGAGTAGTGAGTTGGGGCCTGGGCCCCGGCCTTCGCCGGGGAACGGTTCCGTTTTTTGGCGTCGGTCCCTACCAATGTGCTCCGGCGCAGGCCGGAGCGTTGGCAAGCGGTCGATATGCATCCTATTCAGCGCTTCGGCCTTCGCCAAAGCACAAGGCGTGTTGCAAACAGTGGCACCGTCACGAAACCCGGCTAGGGTGACGCCATGACCACCCCCGCCCGCGTCCACCTGATCGCCGCCGCTCGACCCAATTTCATGAAGGTCGCGCCGCTCTGGCACGCGCTGACCGCGGCGCCCGACTTCGAGCCGGTGCTGATCCACACCGGGCAGCATTACGATCCCAATATGTCCGACGCGATCTTCGCCGATCTGTCGCTGCCGCAGCCGGATCATCACCTCGGCGTCGGATCGGGTAGCCACGCCGAGCAGACCGGCAACGTCATGATCGCCTACGAGAGGATCGCGACCGCCGAGCGGCCCGACTGGCTGATCGTCGTCGGCGACGTCAATTCGACGCTGGCCTGCGCGCTGGTCGGCGCCAAGCTGCGTATCCCGGTGGTGCATCTCGAGGCGGGCCTGCGCTCGGGCGACCGCGACATGCCCGAGGAGATCAACCGCCTCGCCACCGATGCGATCGCGGACGTGCTGTGGACGCCGTCGCCTGACGGCAACGAGAATCTGCTGCGCGAGGGATGTGCGCCCGAGCGGATCGGCAATGTCGGCAACATCATGCTCGACAGCTTCGAGCTGGTCCGTGGCAAGATCGAGGCGGCGGCCGAGCCCGCCGCGCTGTGCCTGCCCGAGCGCTACGGCGTGGTGACGCTGCACCGCCCCTCCAACGTCGACGATCCGGCGGCGCTGGCAGCGCTCGTCGACGCGCTGCTCGCGGTGCAGGCGCGCCTGTCGCTCGTCTTCCCGGTGCATCCCCGGACGGCGCAGCGCTTGGCCGCGGCCGGGCTCGACGAGACGCTCAAGGCAGGCGGCGTGCGTCTCACCGATCCGCTGCCCTATGTGCGCTTCATGAGCCTGGTCGCCGGCTCCAGCGCGGCGATCACCGATTCGGGCGGCATCCAGGAGGAGACGACCTATCTGGGCATCCCCTGCCTGACGCTGCGCGAGAATACGGAGCGGCCGATCACGATCGCGCAGGGCACCAACCAGCTCGTCAACGCGGCCACGCTCGCCGCCGCGCTCGCCGCGGCGCTGGCGACGCCGCGCGCCGAGCGTCCGAGACCGGCGAACTGGGACGGACGGACCGCCGCGCGCTGCATCGCGGACCTGAGGAGACGGATGGGATGACGGACGGCATGACCGACGAAGTGCTGACGCAGGTCGAGGGCGGGGCGGGGCGTCTGCGGCTCAACCGGCCGCGCGCGATCCACGCGCTGACGCTGCCGATGTGCACCGCGATGATCGCGGCGCTGCAGGCGTGGCGGGGAGACGACGCGGTCGAGGTCGTGCTGATCGACCATGCCGAGGGACGCGGCTTCTGCGCGGGTGGCGACGTCGTCAAGGCGTCGACCGATGCCGAGGTGGCGCACGCCTTCTTCCACGAGGAATATCGGCTCAACCATCTGCTGTTCACCTATGCCAAGCCCATCGTCGCGTTCCTGGACGGGGTGACGATGGGTGGCGGCGTCGGCATCGCGCAGCCCGCGAAATACCGGATCGCCACCGAGAACACGATGTTCGCGATGCCAGAGACCGGGATCGGCCTGTTCCCCGATGTCGGCGGCGGCTGGTATCTGTCGCGGCTCGACGGCGCGATGGGCGAGTATCTCGCGCTGACCGGTGCCCGGCTCGACGGCGCCGAGTGCCATGCGCTCGGGATCGCGACGCATTACGTGCCCTCGGAGGCGCTTGCCGCGCTCAAGATCGCGATCGCCGCCGATCCGCGCGCGATCGATCGGCTGATCGAGGAGGTGTCGACGACGCCACCGATCGCCGGGATTCTCGCCAGGAAAGCGTCGATCGACAGGCTGTTCGCGCATCGGACCTACGAGGATGTCCTGGCGGCGCTGGCGGCGGACAAGTCCGACTGGGCGGAGGCGACGCTCGGCACGCTCCGCCGCAAATCGCCACAGGCCTGCAAGGTCAGCCTGCAATTGGTGCTCGACGGCCGCGAACGGGGCGACTTCGCCGAGGAGATGCGCGCCGAATACGGCATCGCGGTGCATGTCTGCCAGCGGCCGGACTTCGCCGAGGGCGTGCGCGCACTGCTGGTCGATCGCGACAACAGGCCGGTGTGGAACCCGGCGACGCCCGAGGGGGTCACCGATCACATGATCGATATCATCTTCGCGCCGTTGCCCGAAGACGAAGCCTGGACGCCGCTCGGTCGCTGACCGAAGCGACGTCCAGATTCGATATCAGCGGCAGCGACGGACGCGGTGGTGACCGTGGCCGACCCAGCTGCAACGACGGTGGCCGCCGTGCCAGTTGCCGCCACGTCCACCGTGCCAGCCATGGCCGGGGCGTCCGTGATCGGGGCCGCCGTGGCGCTGAGCGGATGCCGGAGCGGCGGCGATGCCGGTCACCATCAGGGCGGCGGCGGCGATTGCCAAAAGGCGCATAGTCTCTCTCCTTCGATATGGCGGGATGTTCCCCGTCCGAAACGAGCTATACGACGATTGGGTCCGCCGCACTACAGGTGACGGCGGCATCGGGGACGGCTAGGCTCGATGACGATGCCCAAGCCCCACACCACGCCCGGTCTGCCGAGCCGCGACCAGATCATGACATTCATCGAAGGCAGCGATCAGCCCGCCGGCAAGCGCGAGATCGCGCGCGCCTTCGGGCTGCACGCACAGGACAAGATCAGGCTCAAGGCGCTGCTCAAGGACATGGCCGACGAGGGGCTGATCGATCTTGGCCCCGGCCGCGCCTTCCACAAGCTCGGCGGCGTGCCCAAGGTGACGGTGCTGCGCGTCGTCGACATCGAGGGCGACAACGTCATCGCGGTGCCCGAGACCTGGGTCGCCGAAGGGCATCCGCCGCCGCGGCTGCGCGTGATCGAGCGCGGGCGGCGCCAGTCCGCGCTCGGCGTCGGCGACCGTATCCTCGCGCGCACGGAAGAGGCGGGCAGGGGGTGGGTCGCGCATCCGCTCAAGAAACTCGCCAAGGGCGAGGAACAGGTGCTCGGCGTCGTCCACAAGGAGGGCGACCGGCTCTGGCTCAAGCCCGTCGACAAGAAGGAGCGGCACGATCTAGCCATTTCGGACGCAGGCGACGCCGATGTCGGCGATCTCGTGCTCGCCGAGAAGAGCGGTCGCCCGCCCAAGATCACCGCGCGCGTGGTCGAGCGCCTTGGCGATCCGTTCGCGCCGCGCAGCTTCAGCCTGATCGCGATCCACAAATACGGCATCCCCGACCTGTTCCCCGAAGCCGCGCTCGAGGAGGCGGAGAAGAGTGCGAAGCAGTCGCTCGGAGAGGGGCGCGAGGATTTGCGCCATCTGCCGATCGTCGCGATCGATCCGTCCGACGCGCGCGACCATGACGACGCGATCTGGGCCGCGCCCGACGAGGACCCGAAGAACCCAGGCGGCTGGCAGGCGATCGTCGCGATCGCCGACGTCTCCTATTATGTCCGCCCGGGCACCGCGCTCGACACGCAGGCGAAGAAGCGCGGCAACAGCGTCTATTTCCCCGATCGGGTGGTGCCGATGCTGCCCGAGATCTTGTCGGCCGACGTCTGCTCGCTGGGCGAGGGCGCGGACCGTGCCGCGCTCGCCTGCCATCTGACGATCGATGCCGAGGGGGAGGTGACGGGCTTCCGTTTTTCCCGCGCGCTGGCGCGGATCGCGGCGGTGATCGCGTATGAGGATGCGCAGTTCGCGATCGATAACCACCCTCCGTTCGTCCCGAGCGAAGTCGAGGGACGTGAGGCGGCCGCGGCGCCTGAGGCCCGCACCTCGACTTCGCTCGGCACGACCGGAGACGGGGGCGCACCAGACCAGACGGCGATCGATCCTACGAGCATTCGCCCCACCCCGTTCGTCCTGAGCGAAGTCGAAGGACATGACGCAGGCGCCAAGCCCGAAACACGCACTTCGACTTCGCTCAGTGCGAACGGGGGTGGGGGCGTTGCGATAGGCGAGGGGGGAGGCGCTGGTGGTGTCGCGCCCGAAATTCTCCCCGCGCTCCGCGACCTCTGGTCCTGCTGGACCCTGCTCGCCAAGGCTCGCGACCGCCGCGAGCCGCTCGCGCTCGACCTGCCCGAGCAGCGCGTGGTGCTCGACGAGATGGGGCGGATCGCCTCGGTCGCGGCGCGCGAGCGGCTCGATGCGCATCGGCTGGTCGAGGATTATATGATCGCGGCCAACGTCGCCGCCGCGCGCGCGCTCGAGAAGAAGCAGGCGCCGGTGATGTACCGCATCCACGATACGCCGAGCCGCGAGAAGATGGTCGCGCTGAAAGAGTATCTCGAGACGTTCGACCTGCCGCTCGCGCTGGGGCAGGTAGTGCAGGCCAAGACGTTCAACCGCATCCTGAAACTGGTCGAGCAGCGGCCCGAGCGCACCGAGATCATGACGCAGGTGCTGCGCACGCAGATGCAGGCGGTCTATTCGCCCGCCAATGTCGGCCATTTCGGGCTGTCGCTGGGCAGCTACGCGCATTTCACCTCGCCGATCCGCCGCTATGCCGATCTGCTCGTCCACCGCGCGCTGGTCGGCGCCTACAAGCTCGCGCCCGCGGTCGACGACACCAAGCTGTCGGGCGAGGACGCCGCGCGGATGAGCGATCTTGGTGAGATCATCAGCCGAGCCGAGCGCCGCGCGATGGAGGCCGAGCGCGAGACGATCGACCGCTATGTCGCCGCCTATCTGTCGACGCGCGTCGGCGAGCTGGTCGAGACGCGGATCACCGGGGTGCAGCGCTTCGGCTTCTTCGCCACCGTCGTGGGCTTGGGCGGCGACGGGCTGGTGCCGGTCTCGACGCTGGGTGCCGAGCGCTTCACCTACGACGAGACCGCGCACGCGCTGGTCGGCGACGACAGCGGCGAGCGCTTCACGCTGGGGCAGCACATCACGCTCAGATTGGTCGAGGCCAATGTCGCGAGCGGCGCGTTACGCTTCGAGTTGGCCGAAGGCGCGAACCACATGCCGGTCCATGGCGGCCGGCGACGGCCGGGTGCGAACCGGCCGATGGGCAAGCGCGGGCGGCCGGGCAATATCCGGCATCAAGGCCGGCGCTGAGGGGAGAGACGACGGAATGACAGTGGATCGATCGGCGAGAGGGCAACGGATCGCGCGCCTCGTCCTGGCGATCGCGTTGATGCTCGCGGGCGCGTGGATCATCCACGGCTTCTTCGAGGCGCTGGCGTGGGCGGGTGTGATCGCGATCGCGATCTCGCCGCTCTACGCGCGGATCGACGCGCGCTGGCCGCGGCTCAATCGCCACGCGGTGCTGCCGGCGCTGACCACGTTGGTCGTCGCGCTGGTCGTGCTCGTGCCGGTTGCGCTGGGGCTGTTCAGGGCGATAGCGGAGACGCAGGACGTCGTGCATTTTTTCCAGAACGCCCGGGAAAACGGCGTGCCCGTGCCGAACTGGCTCGGCCAGCTGCCGTTCGGCAGCGCCGCTGCCGTCGCCTGGTGGCAGGCGCATCTGGCGACGCCCGAGGGCGCGCATGCGCAATTCGCGCGGATCGACAACCAGGCGCTGATGTATCACGGCCGGCTGATCTGGTGGAGCACGCTGCACCGTGCGGTCACTTTCTTCTTCATGCTGCTCACGCTGTTCTTCGTGCTGCGCGACAGCGACGTCCTGATCGCGCAGCTTCGCAGCGCCAGCCAGCGGCTATTCGGCCCCTCGGGCGAGCGGATCGGGCGACAGGTCGTGCAATCGGTACGCGGCACGATCGACGGGCTCGTTCTGGTGGGCCTGGGCGAGGGCGCGATCATGACGATCGCCTATGTCGCGTTCGGCGTGCCGCACGCGATCCTGCTGGGCATGGCGACCGCGGTCGCGGCGATGATCCCGTTCGGCGCGGCCGTCACCTTCGTGATCGCCGCCTTCGCTTTGCTGACGCAGGATGCGGTCGGCCAAGCGATCGCGGTGATCGTGATCGGCCTCGCGGTGGTCGGCATCGCGGACCATTTCGTCCGGCCCGTGCTGATCGGCGGCGCGACGCGGCTGCCCTTCCTGTGGGTGCTGATCGGCATTTTGGGCGGCGTCGAGACGCTGGGGCTGCTCGGGCTGTTCGTGGGCCCTGCGACGATGGCGGTACTGGTGATGCTGTGGCGCGAATATGTCGAGCGGGCAGAGCCGACTGACGTCGCGGCGTCCCGCGAGCCTTAGCGATTCCGTTCCCCGGCGAAGGCCGGGGTCCAGGCCTCAGCTTTGTTTTCGAGCGCGGCGTCCGCCGCAAGCTCGGGCCTGGGCCCCGGCCTGCGCCGGGGAACGGCTACAGCCTCGGCAGCGTCACCCCGCGCTGGCCCATATATTTGCCCGCGCGGTCGGCGTAGCTCACTTCGCAGGGCTCGTTGCCCATCAGGAACAGGAACTGGCACGCGCCTTCGTTGGCATAGACCTTGGCGGGCAGCGGCGTCGTGTTCGAGAATTCGAGCGTGACGTGCCCCTCCCAGCCCGGCTCGAGCGGGGTCACGTTGACGATGATGCCGCAGCGCGCATAGGTCGATTTGCCCAGACAGATCACCAGCACGTCGCGCGGTACGCGGAAATATTCGACCGTTCGCGCCAGCGCGAACGAGTTCGGCGGGATGATGCAGCAGTCGGTCTTGCGATCGACGAAGCTGGTCGACGAGAAATCCTTGGGATCGACGATCGCGCTGTCGATGTTGGTGAAGATCTTGAACTCGTCGGCGACGCGCGCATCGTAGCCGTAGGAGGACAGGCCGTAGCTGATGCAGCCCTCCGCGCGCTGCGCCTCGACGAACGGCTCGATCATCGCATGCCGCGTCGCCTGCTCGCGGATCCAGCGATCGGATTGAACGGACATGGCGGCTCCTCAAACGATCGGTTGCGGCGCGCAGCTTTCGCGGCAATCCCGCGCAGGGGCAAGCGCTATCGTCGGCCTCAAAAAGCAGTGCGAGACGGCAACCACTAACATGGATATGCGTTGCGCTACCGTCACGAGGGAGATTGAGATGAAGAACAAGTTTGCGATCGCAGCGCTGGCCGCCCTGGTCGCAGGATCGACGGCGATGCCGTCGCCGGCGCTCGCACGTCATTACGATCGCGGCTATCATGGCCGTGACACGCATTATCGCCACCGTTGCGGCGGCGGCAACGGCGCGGTCGGGACGATCGCAGGCGGCGCAGGCGGCGCGCTGCTCGGCAACGCGCTGGGCGGCGGTACGCTCGGTACGGTCGCCGGCGGTGTCGGCGGCGCGCTGGTCGGTCGTCACTTCGACAAGCAGCACACGCGTCACCGTCGCGGCTGCTGATCCCTCCCGTCGCTATCCGATCGGATAGAGACGCTGGAAATCAGGGGAGCAGGATCAGGGGTGCGTCCCCGGATCCTGCTCCCTTTCCATTTCCCAGCTATGATCTTCCTCGAACGTCGTCTCGAAGGGATGACCGTCGGAATCGTGCGCGGGGACGAAACGGTAGCGTTGCTGGATCAGGTTGCAGACGCGCTGGTCGAGTACGGCGTTGCCGCTCGACCGCGTGACGGCGCAATCGCCGACGCGACCGTCGACCTCGACATGATAGCGGACCGACAGCGCATAGGCCTTGCCCGTGTCGAGCAGCCCGGCCGGGATATCGGACTGCTTGATCCGACCCTTGATCTGCCGCGGCGCGACGTCGCCGCCATCCCCATCGCCATCGCCCGATCCGCCGCTTCCCGTGCCATCGCCCTGGCCGCCCGCGCCGCTGCCTGGGCCGGGGCGATCCGATGCGCCGGCGGATGGTGCCATGCCGATACCGGCCTTGGGCGCGGCGACGATCGACGTCGGCACGACCAATGGCACGATCGGCGGAAGCGCGACGATCGCGGTCGCCTTGTTCCTGAGATTGGGCGGCGAGGCCTTGCCTGACGGCATGGCGAGCTTCGGCCGTATGACGGGTGGCCTGGGCTTCTCCGGCGGCGGCGGCGTCAGCGATATCAGCGCGATCGCCTGCTCGGCGCGGACGCGCAGATCGACCGACATCCCGACGAACAGCAGATAGCCGAGCAGCCCGACGATGATCGCCGTGCCGAGCGCGCTGAGCAGTCTTTCCTGGACACTGGCCTGCATCGCACCGGTCAACGCGGCAAGGCGCTCAAGGAGCCGAGCGGTTTATCCCGCCGCCTTCGCCAATCCCTTCGCCAGCTGCGTCGCGCCATGAAGGCGCGCCTTCGGATCGCCCCATGCGCGGGTGATGACGAGCTTGTCGTCGGGGCGCAGCTTGGCGGTGCCTTTCAGGCGCTCGATATAGCCGAACAGGCCCGGCACGTTGGGGAAGCCGCCTTCGGCGAAGGTCACCAGCGCGCCCTTGGGGCCGACGTCGAGCTTGGCGATCCGCGCGGCGCGGCATTCGAGCTTGATGCCGATTACGTCGATCAGGTTGCGCGTCTCGGGCGGCAGCTTGCCGAAGCGATCGATCATCTCGGCGGCGAAGGAATCTATGTCCGCGCGGTTCTCGAGCTCGTTCATGCGGCGGTATAGACCCATGCGCAGGTCGAGATCGGGGACATAGGCCTCGGGGATGAGGATCGGTGCGTCGACGTTGATCTGCGGCGAGAAATCGACCTTGGCCTCGGGGATGTCGGTGCCGCCCGCCTTCGCGGCCATGATCGCATCCTCGAGCATCGACTGGTATAGTTCGAAGCCGACTTCCTTGATGTGACCCGACTGTTCGTCGCCGACGAGATTGCCGGCACCGCGGATATCGAGATCGTGGCTGGCGATGTGAAAACCTGCGCCCAGCGTGTCCAGGTTGACAAGCACCTGCAGCCGCTTGTCGGCCGCCTCGGTCATCAGCCGGCCCGGCGGGGTCGTCAGATAGGCATAGGCGCGCGCCTTGCCGCGCCCGACGCGCCCGCGCAGCTGGTAGAGCTGCGCGAGGCCGAAGCGGTCGGCGCGGTGGACGATCATCGTGTTGGCGGACGGGATGTCGAGCCCGCTCTCGACGATCGTGGTCGACAGCAGCACGTCGTATTTGCGGTCGTAATAGGCGGACATCCGCTCCTCGACCTCGGTCGGCGCCATCTGGCCGTGCGCGGTGACGAAGCTGATCTCGGGCACTTCCTCGCGGAGGAATTTCTCGATATCGGCAAGATCGGCGACGCGCGGCGTCACGAAGAAGCTCTGCCCGCCGCGATAATGTTCGCGCAGCAGCGCCTCGCGCAGCACCACCGGGTCCCACGGCATCACATAGGTGCGGACGGCCAAGCGATCGACCGGCGGCGTCTGGATCACCGAGAGCTCGCGCAGGCCCGACAGCGCCATCTGCAGCGTGCGCGGGATCGGCGTCGCGGTCAGCGTCAGCACATGGACGTCGGCCTTCATCGCCTTGAGCCGCTCCTTGTGGGTAACGCCGAAGCGCTGCTCCTCGTCGACGATCACCAGCCCGAGCCGCTTGAACTCGACCTGCTTGGCAAACACGGCGTGGGTGCCGACGACGATGTCGATCTGGCCACTCTCGAGCCCCTCGCGCACGCTCTTCGCCTCGCCCGCGGTGACGAGCCGCGACAGCCGGCCGATGTTCATCGGGAAGCCGCGGAAGCGCTCGACGAAATTCTGATAATGCTGGCGCGCGAGCAAGGTCGTCGGGCAGACCACCGCAACCTGCATCCCCGCCATCGCCGCGACGAAGGCGGCGCGCAGCGCGACCTCGGTCTTGCCGAAGCCGACGTCACCGCAGACGAGCCGGTCCATCGGCTTGCCCGCGCCGAGATCGTCGAGCACGTCGGCGATCGCGCGTTCCTGGTCCTCGGTCTCCTGATAGGGGAAGCGGTTGACGAATTCGGGATAGGCGGTGTCGGGCTCGGCGAGCTCGCCGGTGCGCAGAGCGCGCGCGGCGGCGGTCTTCATCAGGTCGCCCGCGATCTCGCGGATGCGCTCCTTCATCCGTGCCTTGCGCGACTGCCAGGCGACGCCGCCGAGCTTGTCGAGCCCGACCTCGCCGTCCGAGCCGTAGCGCGACAGCACGTCGATATTCTCGACCGGCACGAACAGCTTGTCGCCGCCCGCATAGGAAAGCTGGACACAGTCGTGCGGCGCCTTGCCGACCGGGATCGAGGTCAGCCCCTCATAGCGGCCGATGCCGTGATCGGCGTGCACGACCAGATCGCCGGGCGACAGCGTCGCCAATTCCTGGAGGAAGGCGTCGGTCGACTTCTTGCGGCGCTGGCGGCGGACGAGGCGGTCGCCGAGCATGTCCTGCTCGGTGAGCAGCGCGATATCGGGGGTGGTGAAGCCGTGGTCGAGCGGGAGCACGCAGAGCGCTACTACCGCTCCAGTTGCTCCCCTCCCTGAAAGGGAGGGGCTGGGGGTGGGTTCGCCTGTAGTGGGCGCAGCGCTCTTCCGAGAGCGACCCACCCCCGACCCCTCCCTTTCAGGGAGGGGAGACGCGACCCCTAACGCCTTCTGCCAGCTGTCGACGAACTCGAAGTTTTCGAGCCCGTGGTCGCGCAACAGCCCCGACAGCCGCTCGCGCGAGCCGACCGAATAGCTGGCGAGGATCAGCTTGCGCCCGTCGCGCTGCAGCTTGCGCGCGTGGGCTGCGACCGCCTCGTAGACATTCTCCTGCGCGGTGCGCTCGGGGGCGAAGTCTCGCGGGCCCTCGACGTCGAAATCGAGCACGGTGGCGCTGACCGGCTCGCGATAGGGGGTGGCCAAGTGGATCGGGCGCTTCTCGATCGCCCGCTCCCATTCCTCGGGCGCGAGATAGAGCGAGGCGGCGGGCAGCGGCCGATAGCTGCCCGGATCGGACGACTGCGCGCGGACCCGGTTGGCGTGATAGTCGGTGATCGCCTCGAAGCGGTTGTCGGCGGCGCCCGGCGTGCCCGCGTCGCGGACGATGACGTCGTCGTCGCCGAGATGCTCGAACAGGCTGGCGAGCTTCTCCTCGAACAGCGGCAGCCAATGCTCCATGCCGGCGAGCCGGCGGCCGTCGCTGATCGCCTGGTAGAGCGGATCGCCCGTGGCGGTCGCGCCGAAGCGCTCGCGATAGCCCGAGCGGAAGCGCTTGACGCTGTCCTGGTCGAGCAGCGCCTCGGAGGCGGGAAGCAGGGTGAAGCCGTCGATCCGATCGACGCTGCGCTGGTTGGCGACATCGAAGCGGCGGACGCTCTCGATCTCGTCGCCGAAGAAATCGAGCCTGAGCGCCATCTCCTCGCCCGACGGCCACAGATCGACCAGCCCGCCGCGCACCGCATATTCGCCCGGATCGGCGACGGTGTCGGTGCGGGTGTAGCCATTCGCCTGGAGCAGCGCGGAGAGCTTGTCGCGATCGATCCGCTCGCCGGGTGCAAGCTTGGCGACAAGCTGCCGAATGCGGAACGGGGTCAGCGTGCGCTGCGTGACCGCATTGACCGTCGTCACCAGCAGCTGCGGGCCGGTGGCCGGTTTCTGAAGCGCGTGGAGCGTCGCCAGCCGTTCGGCCTGCGCGCGCAGCGACGGCGAGGCACGGTCGTAGGGGAGGCAGTCCCAGGCGGGGTAGGCGAGGGTGGTCAGCTCGGGCGCGAAATAGCTCGCGGCCTCGGCGACGGCGCGCATCTGCACCTCGTCGGCGGCGACGAACACGGTGCGGCCTTTTGCCGCGCGCGCGAGATCGGCGAACAGCGAGGGGAGGAAGCCGGCGGGGGCGGCGGAGAGCGTGAGCGGCTTGGTGGCGCCAAGGATGCGCTGGAGGTTGTCGGTCAAGCTGCGATCACCGCGACACAAATCCCGTTCGTCCTGAGCGAAGTCGAAGGACGTGTTGCAGGCGTTGCGTGTGGGGCACGCACTTCGACTTCGCTCAGTGCGAACGGTGCGGGGGAAGCGGCGCCGATCCGTCCGTTCGTCCTGAGCGCAGTCGAAG
This sequence comes from uncultured Sphingomonadaceae bacterium, assembly GCA_964247655.1. Classification (GTDB taxonomy): domain Bacteria; phylum Pseudomonadota; class Alphaproteobacteria; order Sphingomonadales; family Sphingomonadaceae; genus Solisphingomonas. Next base: position 12,744 of record CAXTVK010000041.1, read on the forward strand.
GACATGCTTCGAGCGCGCCGCCTGCAACACGCACTTCGACTTCGCTCAGTGCGAACGGGGGGAGGGTGGCATCGTTGGAAACCCTCACTTCACCACCACGATATAATCGAGCCTCTGCATCGCCTGCATCTGCGGCCCCTCGTAACGCGCGGGCACCGCGAGCGTGCCGATCGCCCAGGCCATGATGTCGACGTCGTCCTCGTCGAGCAGCGCTTCGAACCACGCGATCTCGTCGTCCGACCAGCGGGCGGCATGCGCGTCGAAGAAGCCGCCGATCATGTAATCCGCCTCGCGCGTGCCGCGGTGCCAGGCGCGGAAGCCCATGCGCTTGAGGATGTGCTCGCGATCCAAGGGGACAAACTCCAGACGACGAAATGCCGGCGGGCGCTTTTCGCGCGCGTCGGCTGTGGTAGGGGCCATGTAGACATGCGACCCGAAATCCTCAATCCGATCTTCGCCGAAATCGAGGCGCTCAAGGGCATCGGGCCGACGCTGGCCAAGCCGCTGGCGAAGCTCGGCATATCGCGGGTCGTCGACCTGCTGTTCCACCTGCCGACGGGGATGGTCGAGCGGCGGCGGGTCGAGCGGCTCGACATGGGGGATGCCGGGCGCGGCGTGATCGTGACGCTGACCGCGCAGAGCTACAAGGGCTCCGCGAGCCCACGTGGGCCGTTCCGGGTGCAGGCGACCGACCGCGAGGGCAATTACGTCAGCCTCGTCTTTTTCGGCGGCGGGGGCGGCTGGGCGCGCAAGCAATTGCCGCTCGGCGAGCCCCGGATCGTGACGGGGCGGCTCGATATGTACGGGCAGGAATTGCAGATCGTCCACCCCGACCAGGTGGTGCCGATCGAGGAGGCGGGCGAGATCGTCGAGCGCGAGCCGGTCTATCCGCTGTCGGCGGGGATCACCTCGCGGCGGATCGCGATGCTCGTGGCGCAGGCGTTGGAGCGCGTGCCGGTGCTGCCCGAATGGATCGAGCCGAGCCTGCTCGCGCACCGCGAATGGCCGAGCTTTTCGGAGGCGCTTGAGCGTGCGCATGGCGATCCGTCCGACGAGATCGCGCGGACGCGGCTCGCCTATGACGAGGTCTATGCCAACCAGCTTGCCTTGATGCTGGTGCGTGGTGCGACGCGGCGGCGCAAGGGCAAGCCCCTGGTCGGCGACGGCCGGCTGCGCGAGCGGCTTGACCTTCCCTACACGCCGACGGGCGCGCAGAGCCGGACGATCGCCGAAATCGAGGGCGACATGGCGCAGTCGCAGCCGATGCTCCGACTGCTGCAGGGCGACGTCGGCGCGGGCAAGACGCTGGTCGCGACGATGGCGCTGCTCGCGGCGGTCGAGGCGGGGGCGCAGGGCGCGTTGCTCGCGCCGACCGAGATACTGGCGCGCCAGCATTTGGCGACCTTCCAGCGCCAGCTTTCGCCGCTCGGGCTCAACGTCGCGATCCTCACCGGGCGCGAGAAGGGGCGGGTGCGCGAATCGACCTTGATGGGGCTCGCCGACGGATCGATCGACATATTGATCGGCACGCACGCGATCTTCCAGGAGGCGGTGGCGTACAAGGCGCTCGGGCTGGTGGTGGTCGACGAGCAGCATCGCTTCGGCGTCGCGCAGCGGCTGATGCTCGCGGCCAAGGGCGCGCACCCGCCGCACATGCTAGTGATGACCGCGACGCCGATCCCGCGCACGCTGACGCTCGCCAATTACGGCGAGATGGACGTCAGCCGGCTCGACGAGATGCCGCCGGGACGCCAGGCGATCGAAACGCGCGTCATCGCGCTCGAACGCATCGACGAGGTCGTCGCGGGGCTAGGTCGTCATGTCGCGAACGGCGGCCAGGCGTACTGGGTGTGTCCGCTGGTCGAAGAGACCGAAGCGGGCGACGATGCCGCCGCCGAAGCGCGCGCGGCGATGCTGACCTTGCTGTTCGGCGACAGGGTCGGTCTCGTCCACGGCCGGATGAAGGGGCCCGACAAGGACGCGGTGATGGGCGCGTTTCAGGCGAGCGCGGTGTCGGTGCTGGTCGCGACGACGGTGATCGAGGTCGGCGTCGATGTTCCCAATGCGACGCTGATCGTGATCGAGGGCGCCGAGCGCTTCGGGCTGGCGCAGCTCCACCAGTTGCGGGGCCGCGTCGGGCGGGGGAGCCTGCAGTCGACCTGCCTGCTGCTGCGGGGCAATGCGCTCAGCGAAACGTCGCGCTCGCGATTGGCGCTGATGCGCGAGAGCAACGACGGCTTCCGCATCGCCGAGGAGGATTTGCGACTGCGCGGCGGCGGCGAATTGTTGGGCACGCGGCAGTCTGGCGAGGCGGGGGCGCGGCTCGCCGACGCGGTGCAGACCGCCGCGCTGATCGAGACCGCGCATGCCGACGCGCGTCTGCTCACCGATCGCGACGGCGGGCTGGAGGGTGCACGGGGGCAGGCGGCGCGCACCTTGCTCTATCTGTTCGAGCGCGACGCGGCGGTGGGGCTGCTGCGAGCGGGGTGATCTAATACCCTCTCCCGCCTGCGGGAGAGGGTATTAGAACTCGTTCCAGGCGGGCTTGTCGTTGGGCGCCCCAGCGAGCATCCGGCCATATTGCTCGCAGCCGATGCCCTCGACGAATTCGCCGCCGACGCGCCCGCCCATCGACCAGACGATCCGCGCGGCGCGCGCACCCACCACCGGCAGCTTGACCGCGACGACGTCGCCCGGCGCCAGCGGCGCAGCGGAGCGCGACATGAAGCCCAGCGGCGAGATATCGACCATCAGCACCGAGGTGCGGATCCCCGCGGGCCCATCGAGCGGCGCCCGGGACGAGACGATGTCGCGTTGTGCGCGCCGCCCTTCGATACTCGCGAATGCCGTCGCCATGCCGATGCCAACCCCTTGAAACGCCGGGGCAAGCTTTCGCGGCTGCGCGTGAACGCAACGTCAATCGCCATCCTTAATCCGCCGTCACCGATGATCGCCGAACGCTGGGTTCAGCGCGTCAATATGCCGTGACGCTTCTTGCCGAGACTGATCTTCACCGCGACGTCTTCGAGCACGATCTCGAAACCCGGATCGGTGATCGCGAGATCGTTGAGGCGGACCGCGCCTTCGGCGATCTTGCGCCGCGCCTCGCCGTTGGAGGCGGCGAACCCCATCACGGTGAGCGCCTGGACGATGCCGATGCTGCCGCCATCGACCCGCAGCGTCGGCAGATCGGCGCCGACCGCGCCCTCCTCGAAAGTGCGGCGCGCGGTCTCGGCGGCTTCGGTCGCGGCATCGGCGCCGTGCGCGAGCGTCGTCGCGGCGTCCGCCAGCGCCTTCTTGGCGAGGTTGATCCCCGCACCCTCGAGCGCTTCGAGCCGGGCGATCTCGTCCAGCGGCAGGTCGGTGAACAGCCTCAGAAAGCGACCGACGTCGGCATCCTGCGTGTTCCGCCAGAACTGCCAATAATCATAGGCGGGCAGCATGTCAGCGTTGAGCCACACCGCGCCCTTGGCGGTCTTGCCCATCTTGCCGCCGTCCGCCGTCGTGATCAGCGGCGTAGTCAGCCCGAACACCTGCTCGCCCGCGACGCGGCGGGTAAGCTCGATGCCGTTGACGATATTGCCCCACTGGTCCGATCCGCCCATCTGCAGCCGGCAGCCGACGCGACGCGCAAGCTCGAGGAAGTCGTAGCCCTGCAGGATCATGTAGTTGAATTCGAGGAAGCTCAGCGACTGTTCGCGATCGAGCCGGAGCTTGACCGAGTCGAAGCTGAGCATCCGGTTGATCGAGAAATGCTGGCCGATCTCGCGCAGGAAGGGGATGTATTCGAGCTTGTCGAGCCACTCGGCATTGTCGACCATGATCGCGTCCGTCGGCCCGTCCCCGAAGGTGAGGAAGCGCTCGAACACGCGTTTGATCGAGGCGATGTTGGCGGCGATCGTATCGCCGGTCATTAGCTGCCGCGCCTCGTCCTTGAAGCTCGGATCGCCGATCTTTCCGGTGCCGCCGCCCATCACGACGATCGGCTTGTGCCCCGCCTGCTGGAGCCGGCGCAGCATCATGATCTGGACGAGGCTGCCGACGTGGAGCGAGGGCGCGGTCGGATCGAAGCCGATATAGCCGGGCACCACCTGCCGCAGCGCGAGGGCGTCGAGCCCCGCCGCGTCGGTCTGCTGATGGATATAGCCGCGCTCTTCGAGTAGACGCAGCAAATCGGATTTATGGCTCGTGGTCATGGCGGGCGGACGCCTAGCATAAGGGATATGCGCATGGGTAGCGTGGCGGAGAAGGCGGACGTCCTGCCGGTGCGGCTCGCGATCGGGCTGATGTCGGGCACGTCGCTCGACGGGATCGACGCCGCGCTGATCGAAACCGACGGCGAGCATCATGTCCGCCCGATCGCCTTCCTGTCCGAAGCCTATTCGGAGCAGGCGCGCCGGCAACTGCAGGAGACGACCGCGCTCGCGCTGACCTACGAGCGGCCGCGGCAGAGCCCCGAGATCGTCGCGGCGACGGATATGCTGACGCGGCGGCATCTGCTGGTGATCCGGCAGTTGCTCGCATCCGCCGGTGTCGCCATCGAGGCGGTCGACGTGATCGGCTTCCACGGCCAGACCGTCGCGCACCGCCCCGATCGCGGCTGGACGTGGCAGATCGGCGACGGCGACGCGATGGCCGCGGCGCTCGGCGTGCTGGTGGTCGCGGACTTGCGTCAAGCCGACGTCGCGGCGGGCGGGCAGGGGGCGCCGCTACTGCCGGTCTATCACCGCGCGATGCTCGCCGAGACGACATTGCCTGCCGCGGTGCTCAATCTGGGCGGGGTCGCCAACATCACCTACGTCGGTGCGGACGGCTCGATGGTCGCGTTCGACACCGGGCCGGCGAGCGCGCTGATCGACGACTGGATGCAGGCCGAGACCGGGCAGGGCTACGACGCCGGCGGCGCGCTGGCCGCGAGCGGCGATGTGTACGGCGACGTGCTGACGCAGATGCTCGACAATCCCTGGTTCGATCTCGCCCCGCCCAAGTCGCTCGATCGCGCCGACTTCACGATGGCGCCGGCACGCGGGCTGTCGGCCGCCGACGGCGCCGCGACATTGACCGCCTTCACCGCGGCGACCGTAGAACTGGCGCTGCGTCATCTGCCCGCGCGGCCGACGCGGCTGATCGTCGCGGGCGGCGGGCGGCACAATGCGACGATGATGGCGATGCTCGCGGAGGCCTGCGCGATGCCCGTCGTGCCGATCGAAACGCTCGGCGCCAATGGCGATGCGACCGAGGCGGAGGGCTTCGCCTATATGGCGGTGCGCAGCCTAGCGGGGCTGCCGATCAGCTTTCCGGGGACGACCGGCGTGCCGGTGCCGCTGACGGGCGGGCGATTGTCGCGGCCTTAGCCATACCGTTCTCCCGCGAAGGCGGGAGCCCAGAGCTTCACACGTTGCGGCCGCTTCACCTGGGCTCCTGCTTCCGCAGGAGCACGGGGTGACGGTCACCCCCGCCGTGCCGTCTCGCGCGTTTCGAGCAGGTCCCACAGCCCGCGGTGCTGGATCAGCAATTGCTGCGCGCCGAAGGCGAGCGCGCGCTGGATGGCGGGGGTGGTCGCGGCATCGGTGGCGACCGACGTCGCATCCTTGAGGTTGGGCAGATCGAGCGGCGGCGGCTGAATGCCGAAGCGTTGCGCCGCGACGTCGAGCACGCGGCGGATCGCCCGCCAATCGATGACCAGCGCCAGCGCCGCACCGAGCGCGCAGCCGGTGCGTTCGGATTGCGCGAGCGTGGCGAGCGCATGCGTCTGGCCGGTCACCGCCGCCTCGCTGCGCGCCTGACCGAGCGTGCTCGGAACGGGGCCCGCGGCGACGACGAGACGCGCGAGGAAGGCGCGCTCGGCGGCGAACCCCGGCCCGGCGCGGTGCAACCAGGCACGCGGCACCGGATCGGTGACGCGTTGCGCGGCAAGCTCGATCACGCCCGGATAGCGGCCGTGGAGCAGGCAGGCGAAATGCGCGACGTCGGCGAGGTTGCGCGTCGCATAGTCGCCGCCGAGCAAGGTCGGCGACTCGATGTAGGGATGGGAAGCGCTGCCACTATCGGCGACGAGCGCGGCGAGCATCTCGCCGACGTCGTGCGGTCGGTCGGTCCTTGCGGTCGACGCCATCGACTTCCCCCGGGTAACGCGCACCCCGTTGCGCGCTGCGACGGACATAGCGGGAAGGGGTAAAGAGCCGGTTTACGACTATCGTCTGGTGTGTGCCGTACCCCCGCGCAGGCGGGGGCCCAGGCCCGGCGTTCGACGCGTGCGTAGCGTCTTTTCAGGTAAGTGAGGCCTGGGCCCCGGCCTTCGCCGGGGTACAGGATGGTGTGGCGGCCTATTGATCCAGGAAGCTGCGCATCTTGCGGCTGCGGCTCGGGTGCTTGAGCTTACGCAATGCCTTGGCCTCGATCTGCCGGATGCGCTCGCGCGTAACCGAGAATTGCTGGCCGACCTCTTCGAGCGTGTGATCGGTGTTCATCCCGATTCCGAAGCGCATCCGCAGCACGCGCTCCTCGCGCGGCGTCAGCGAGGCGAGAACCCGCGTGACGGTCTCCTTGAGGTTCTGCTGGATCGCGGCATCGACCGGGATCACCGCATTCTTGTCCTCGATGAAGTCGCCGAGATGCGAATCCTCCTCGTCGCCGATCGGCGTTTCGAGGCTAATCGGCTCCTTGGCGATCTTCATCACCTTGCGGACCTTCTCGAGCGGCATCGAGAGCCGCTCGGCAAGCTCCTCCGGAGTCGGCTCGCGGCCGGTCTCGTGGAGGAATTGGCGCGAGGTGCGCACCAGCTTGTTGATCGTCTCGATCATGTGGACCGGGATGCGGATCGTCCGCGCCTGGTCTGCGATCGAGCGCGTGATCGCCTGGCGGATCCACCACGTCGCATAGGTGCTGAACTTGTAGCCGCGGCGGTATTCGAACTTGTCGACCGCCTTCATCAGGCCGATGTTGCCCTCCTGGATCAAATCCAGGAACTGCAGCCCGCGGTTGGTGTATTTCTTGGCGATCGAGATCACGAGGCGGAGATTGGCCTCGACCATCTCCTTCTTGGCGATCCGCGCCTCGCGCTCGCCCT
>CAXTVK010000042.1:0-19726 GCA_964247655.1 uncultured Sphingomonadaceae bacterium
CGCGGATCGAGCCGCCCGGCTGGATCACCGCGGTGGCCCCCGCCTCGACCGCCGCGAGCAGACCGTCCGCGAAGGGGAAGAAGGCGTCCGAGGCGACCGCCGAGCCGATCGTACGCGGCTCGGACCAGCCCGCCTTCTCGGCCGCATCCTTGGCCTTCCACGCCGCGATCCGCGCGCTTTCGAGCCGGTTCATCTGCCCTGCGCCCACGCCTGCGGTCGAGCCGCCCTTGGCGTACACGATCGCGTTGGACTTGACGTGCTTGGCGACCGTCCAGGCGAACAGGCAGTCGGCGAGTTCTTGTTCGGTCGGCTGGCGCTGCGTTACGACCTTGAGGTCGGCCTGCGTGATCGCGCCATTGTCGCGCGACTGGACGAGCATGCCGCCGGCAATGCTCTTCATCGTCAGCCCCGGTCGCTTGGCGTCGGGCAGCTCGCCTGCCAGCAACAGCCGCAGATTCTTCTTCTTCGCGAACACCGCCTTCGCCGCGTCGTCCGCGGCGGGCGCGACCACTACCTCGGTGAAGATCCCCGAGATCGCCTCGGCAGTCGGCCCGTCGAGCGGGCGGTTGACCGCGATGATGCCGCCGAACGCCGACACGCTGTCGCACGCCAGCGCCGCCGCATAGGCCTCGGCCAACGTCGCGCCGGTCGCGACGCCGCAGGGATTGGCGTGCTTGACGATCACCACGGTCGGCGGCCCGTCGCGAAATTCGGCGACGAGTTCGAGCGCGGCATCGGCGTCGTTGTAGTTGTTGTAGCTCAGTTCCTTGCCCTGGATCTGTTCGGCCTGCGCGATGCCGCGCGTCGAGGGGCCGACGGGGACGTAGAGCGCTGCCTGCTGATGCGGATTCTCGCCGTAGCGCAAGCCGGCCGCCTTGCGGATCGGGATCGACAGCGCGTCGGGGAACATCTGCGCTTGGTCGGCATGGGCGAACCAGGACGAGATCATCGCGTCATACGCAGCAGTTGCCGCGAACGCCTTGGCGGCGAGCATTTTCCGCGTTTTGATCGTGGTCGAACCCTCGTTGGCGTCGAGTTCGGCGATGATCGTCGCGTAATCCGCGGGATCGGTGGCGATCGCGACGAAGGCGTGGTTCTTGGCCGCAGAGCGCACCATCGAGGGGCCGCCGATGTCGATATTCTCGATGATCTCGTCGCGCGCCGCACCCTTCGCGACGGTCTGCGCGAAGGGGTAGAGGTTGACCACCACGAGATCGATCGGCGCGATGCCGTGATCGACCATCGCCTGCACGTGCGCGGCATCGTCGCGCACTGCGAGCAGTCCGCCATGCACCTTGGGGTGCAGCGTCTTGACGCGGCCGTCCATCATCTCGGGGAAGCCGGTGAGCTCGGAGACGTCCTGAACGGCAAGCCCCGCCCCACGCAGCGCCTTGGCGGTGCCGCCGGTCGAGACCAGCTCGACCCCGTGCCGCTCGAGCGCCTTGCCCAGTTCGGCCAAGCCGGTCTTGTCCGACACCGACAGCAGTGCCCGGGTGATCTTCACGTTCGCCATGCGTTCCTCGAAATTAGCCGGCGCGCTTGAGCGCCCAGGAGATGCTGGTGCCGCCCGCGGGCGTTTCACCCGAGACGACGAGCTGCGCGGCGGAGATCGGGCGGCCGCGGCCGTCGATCGAGATGCTCTCCTCGATCGCGAGCGCGCCGCCGCGGCAGCGGAACTGCCACAAGGGGCCGCCATCGATGCGGAGCAGCGCGCCGAGCCCGTCGGCGGTCGCGGTCGGCTCGACGCCTGGCCCCAGATGGAAGCGCAGCGCGAAGCCGATCGGCACCGCGGACTTGCGCACGCCCGCGGGCAGCAGCACGTCGTCGCCGCCCAGCTCGCGGCCATCGGCGGAGAGCACGAGCTTGCGACTGTGCTGGAGCCCGAAGCGGCGGACATAGCCGTCGTGCGTCGCCTCGATCCGGCTCGCGGTCTCCTGCTCCTGCCGATCGAGCTCGACCATCGTGACGCCCTTGCCGAGCGAGCCGTCGGTGTGGATCGCGGTGGAGTTCGAATCCGCGAGGATCAGCGTCGAATGCGCCGCACTGGTGCGCAGCGCCTCGGCGATCGCGTGCGGCAGCCCGCCCCACGGCCGATCGCCGCCGCAATTGACGATGATGCGGTGGACGCCGTCGGACAGCTCGAACGCCAGCGTCGAGGCGCAGCCGCCGCGCGCGAGCCGCGATGCGGGCGGCGGCGCGCAATCGGCGACGACGATCGTCGCGCCGCCGGCGAGCCGCTGGAAACCCCATTCGCGCGACTGCCGCTGCGGCCGGGTGCGGATGCCAGAGGCGGCGATGGTGCGTGCGACGCGGTCTGCCGAGAGCGGCCCGCCGCCTTGCCAGCTCGACAGCGCGCCGTCGCCCAGCGTCACGCCGAGCAGCGCGGGCACCGCGCGCGCCAGCGCCTGCGCGATCGCGAGCGGCACCTCGCGGCGGCATTCCTCGTAGACCGCGATCAGCTGCGCGAGCAGCTCGACCAGTTCGACGAGCTCGACCGGCGAGCGGCTGACGATGCCGCCGTCGCCATGCACCGCCTGCGCCAGCGCCTTGGCGATGCCCTGCTCGCCGTGGAGCAGCCGCGGCTCGCCGCCGGGGATCAGCATCCCCGCCGCGATCGAGCCCGCATAGGCGGCGACGCGCGGCAGCCCGGTCGGCGCCTTCTCCGCCGAGCGATCGAGATGCCGCGCGCCGCGCGCCAGCGTGTTGAGCACCGACGAGCGATAGACGAGATCGGAGGAGGACAGGATCAGCGGCGCATGCGCGGTCCACGCGAGGATCCGCCGGCCCCACAGATCGGCGCGCCAGCCCGCATCGTCGACCGCCGCCGCATGCCGCGCGAGCCAGCGTCGCGTCAGCATCTCGGCGATCGGTGCGGCCTCCGCGCGCGGCCCCGAGGCGGTGAGGTCGCGGAGCCAGCCGAAGCCCTGCAGATAGTCCGCGAACCCCGCCGAGCGGCCGCCCGCGGCGAAGTCGAGCGTGGCGGTATCGGTGCGCTCGCGCCCATTGCCGATCTCGCCGTCGATGATGTCGAGCCCGGTCTCGCGGTCGCCGGCGATCGGATCGCGCGGTACGCCGAGCAGCTTGAGCGGGAAGCGCCCGCGCAGTCGCAGCGAATGCAGCGGCGTGCCCCAGGTCAGCCGGTGGAAGCGCGCCGCGACGCGCTCGGCAAGGCTCGCGCCGCGATCGTCGCCGACGCGGATCAGGCGGCGGCCGGGTTCGATGCCGTCGGTCGCCGAATCGGTTTCGGGCTCGGGCGAGCCTGGCGCGATCCGGCGGGCGGCGGTCATCCGCTCAGGCCCCGCGCAACGCGGCGATGTTGGCGGCGTAGGCGCTCGCGCCACCCTTGAACGTGGCGGTGCCCGCGACCAGCGCGTCGGCGCCGGCGGCGAGGCACAACGGCGCGGTCGCGTGATCGACGCCGCCGTCGACCTCGAGATCGATGTCGCGCCCGCTCGCATCGATCATCGCGCGGATCCGCTCGATCTTCTTGAGCTGCGACTCGAGGAAGCTCTGCCCGCCGAAGCCCGGATTGACCGTCATCACCAGCACGAGATCGATCGTGTCGAGCAGATAGTCGAGCACGTCCTCGTTGGTCGCGGGGCACAGCACGACGCCCGCGCGCTTGCCGAGATGCTTGATCGTCTGGACGGTGCGGTGGATATGCGGCCCCGCCTCGGGGTGGACCGTCATGCAATCCGCGCCGGCCTCGGCGAACGCCTCGAGATAAGAGTCGATCGGCGAGATCATCAGGTGGACGTCGAACGGCTTGGTCGTGTGCGGGCGCAGCGCCTTCACCACCGCGGGGCCGATCGTGATGTTGGGGACGAAATGCCCGTCCATCACGTCGACATGGATCCAGTCGGCGCCCGCCGCGTCGATTGCGCGCACCTCCTCGCCAAGCCGCGCGAAATCGGCGGACAGGATCGAGGGTGCGATGCGGACCGGTTTTATCATCCCACACCGCCTAGCGCCAAGCGGCGCCCGGCATCAAGACTTGACGAAGCGCGCGATGAAGAAGCCGTCGCACCCGCCGGCCTCGGCAAGCGCGCCGGGGGCAATGCGCAGCCAGCCTTCAGGCGTCGGCGCGAGCCCTGCGGGAAGCTCGTCCGCGCGGATCGGATCGACGGCAAGGCCGCCGCTTGCCGCCGCCGCGACGCGCTCGCCCTCCTGCGGCTCGAGCGAGCAGACCGCATAGACGAGCGTGCCGCCGGGCTTCACCCACTCGGCGGCGCGCGCAAGCATCGCCGCCTGCTGCGTCGCCAGCTCGGCGATCGCCGCGGGGCGGACGCGGTGGAGCACGTCGGGATGGCGGCGATAGATGCCGGTCGCCGAGCAGGGCGCGTCGAGCAGCAGCGCGTCGACGGGGGCCTTGGGTTGCCACTTCATGACGTCGGCCTCGACCAGCGTCGCGGGCAGCGCGGTGCGGATCAGATTGTCGCGCAGCCGGGCGAGCCGCGTCGGCGCGAGTTCGACGCCGGTGGTCTCCCAGCCCGCCGCCGCAAGCTGCAGCGTCTTGCCGCCAGGTGCGGCGCATAGATCGAGCGCGGTACCGCCGTCCTTTGCCTTGCCGAGCAGACGCGCGGGAAGCGAAGCCGAGATGTCCTGCACCCACCAGGCGCCCTCATCATAGCCGGGCAGCGCGGTGACATCCGCGGCATCGAGACGGAGATGGCCCGGCATCAGGCTGGTCGCGCCGAGCCGCGCGGCCCACTCGGCGGTGGCGGCGGGATCGGCGAGCGTCAGGTCAAGCGGAGGGCGGCCGGCGAGCCCCGTGCGGGCGGCTTCGACCGCAGCCTCGCCCCACACCTGCCAGCGTGCCCATACCGGGGTCGGCAGATGCGGCAGGGCGGGCAGGCTCGCGCCCCCGCGCATCAGCGTGCCGAACACGCCGTGGACGAGCCGGCGCGGGCCGCCGTCGACCAGCGGCAGCGCGGTCGCGATCGCGGCGTGCGGCGGCGTGTTCATCGCCAGCGCCTGGACCAGCGCGATGCGCAGCGCGAAGCGCGCCTTGGCGTCGTCGGGCAGCGGCTTCTGCGTCGCCGAATCGATCAGCGCGTCGAGATCGGGGAGCCGGCGCAGTGCTTCCGACGCGATGGCGCGCGCGAGACCGCGATCGTCTGGGCGCTTGAGCACGCTCGTCGAGGCCGACAGCGCCGCCTCGAGCGGAAGCCCGCGGCGCAGCACCGCGTCGAGCAGGCGCAGCGCGGCACGGCGCGCGGGGGTGCCGGCGGGTTCGGTCTCGGGGCCGGATGTCGGGCCGGTCATGGGTTGCGTATCGTCATGCGGAGGCCGATCTTGAAACGGGAGATTGATGATGACCGAACGACGCCCCGGCGAACGCCCCGCGAACCTGAAGCCGCCCGCGCACCTCTCGCCGAGCCCGCCCGTGCCCGAGCCCGAGGCTTCGCACGACGTGCCCGCGCCGCTCGATCCCACACGCTACGGCGATTGGGAGAAGAAGGGCATCGCGATCGATTTTTGAGGCAGGATACGGACGCGCTCCCCTCCCTTTCAGGGGAGGGGCTGGGGGTGGGGCTTCGCTATCGAGTACAGCGTTTGCGGATACGCCCCACCCCAACCCCTCCCCTGAAGGGGAGGGGCTTGATCGCCAAAAGCCGCCAAGCCTCATCGCGCCTCGTCCCTGAGCGGGCGCGCCAACAGCCGCTCGACGACGGCATTCACCGACGCTGCGCCCGCCAGAAGATCGCGCACCGCCTCGACGATCGGCATCTCGACGCCGATCGCCTGCGCCGCTTCCGCCAGCACCGGCGCAGTCGAGGCGCCTTCCGCGACGGTCCGGCGGTTGGCGAGCAGCGACTCGGCGCTCTCGCCGCGCCCCAGGCCCAGCCCCAGCGAATAATTGCGCGAGCTGGTCGACGAGCAGGTCAGCACGAGGTCGCCGAGGCCGGAAAGCCCTGCAAGCGTCTCCGCGCGTGCGCCCCGCGCGCTACCGAAGCGCACCATTTCGGCGAAGCCGCGCGCGATCAGCGCCGCCGCCGCATTCTGCCCGAGCCCGCGCCCCGCCACCACGCCGCAGGCGATCGCCAGCACGTTCTTCACCGCGCCGCCGATCTCGGCGCCGAGCACGTCGTTGGAGCGATACGGCCGGAACGCGGGCCGCGCGAGCCGGGCGGCGAGCCGCACGCCCAAAGCTTCGTCGGCGCAGGCGAGCGTTACGGCAGTGGGCAGCCCGGCAGCGACTTCGTGCGCGAAGGTCGGCCCGGAGAGTACTGCGATCGGCGCATCGGGACGCAGTTCGGCGGCCAGTTCGGACATCAGCAGCCGCGAGCCTGCCTCGATCCCCTTGGCGCAGAGGATCAGCGGCATGTCGCCGACGGGCAGCCCGGCCATGACGTCCCGCAGATGCTGCGCCGGCGTGACGAGCAGCCACGCATCGCAGTTCGCCAGCGCCCGCGGATCGGTGGTCGCCGCGATCGCCTGCGAAAGCGTGATGCCCGGCAGATAGGCGGGGTTGGCGCGATCCACATTGATCGCGGCGACGACGTCGGCAGAGCGCGCCCACAACGTCACCGGCCCGCCCGCAGCGCCGACCTGCGCGAGTGCGGTGCCCCACGCGCCGCCGCCGACGATCCCCAATCTCATGAGAGCGGCCTCACGCCTTCACCCCGGCGCCGCGCACGGCTTCGGCGGACGGATCGAGCGGCCAGCGCGGGCGCGCGGGGATGTCGAGCGGATCGGTCAAACCCGCCGCGAATCGCTCGACGCCCGCCCAGGCGATCATCGCGGCATTGTCGGTGCACAGCCACAAGGGCGGCGCCGAGAAGCGGAGCGCGTGCTCGTGCGCCAGCGCCCCGAGCGCGGTGCGCACCGCGGTGTTGGCGGCCACCCCGCCCGCGACGACCAGCGCCGTCGCGCCGTCCGCCGACGCCAAGGCGCGCCGCGTCCGATCGACGAGGCAATCGACCACCGCCTGCTGGAACGACGCAGCGATGTCCTCCGCGCGATATCGGCCCGAATCGCGCGCGCGCAACACCGCGCTCTTGAGGCCGGCGAAGGAGAAATGCGGCTCGGCCGAGCCGAGCAGCGGGCGCGGCAACGGCACTGCGGTGGCGTCGCCCAGCACCGCGGTGCGCTCGACCGCAGGGCCGCCCGGGAAGCCCAGGCCGAGCAGTTTCGCGGTCTTGTCGAACGCCTCGCCCGCGGCGTCGTCGATCGTCGTCGCGAGCCGGCGATAGCGGCCGACGCCCTCGACCAGCAGCAGCTGGCAATGCCCGCCCGAGACGAGCAGCAGCAGATAGGGAAACGCCAGCGTCGGATCGGCGAGCCGCGGCGACAGCGCGTGGCCTTCGAGATGGTTGACCGCGATCAATGGCTTCTTCGCCGACAGCGCGAGCCCCTTGGCCATCAGCAGCCCGACCATGACGCCACCGATCAGCCCCGGGCCTGCCGTGGCGGCGATCGCATCGACGTCGGCGAGCGTCTTGCCCGCGTCCGCCAGCGCGCCCTCGATCAGCGGCCCCAGCGCCTCGACATGCGCGCGCGCGGCGATCTCGGGGACGACACCGCCATAGGGGCGATGCGCCGCCTCCTGCCCGGCAAGCCGGTGCGACAGGATCACGCGCCCGCCATCGACCAGCGCTGCGGCGGTTTCGTCGCACGAGGATTCGATCCCGAGGATGAGCGGCGCTGTCGCGGGCATGGCGGCGCTTCCCTGCACCGCGCGAGGCCAGTAGAGCAACCTCCGCATGACCCAGCCTCCCCGCCCCTTGCGTCTCGGCACCCGCGGTTCGCCGCTCGCGCTCGTCCAGGCGCGCCTCGTCGCCGCCGCGCTGTGCGACGCGCATGGCTGGGACGAACGCGCGATCGAGATCGTGCCGGTGAAGACCACGGGCGACCGCGTGCAGGATCGTCCACTCGCCGAGATCGGCGGCAAGGCGCTGTGGACCAAGGAGCTCGATCGCGCGCTGATCGACGGCGACATCGATTTCGCGGTGCATTCGATGAAGGACGTCGAGACGATCCGGCCGCGCGCGATCGTCATCGCCGCGATGCTGCCGCGCGCCGACGTGCGCGACCGGCTGGTGGGCGCCGCGAGCATCGAGACATTGCCGCAGCGCGCGCGGATCGGCACATCCTCCCCACGCCGCGCCGCGCAGATGCGGCATCTGCGCCCCGACGTGTCGATCGTGCCGTTTCGCGGCAACGTCGATACGCGGCTGCGCAAGCTCGCCGAGGGCGAGGCCGATGCGACGCTGCTCGCCGCGGCGGGGCTCGACCGGCTGTCGCGTGGCGAGGTCGGTCATGCCGTGCCGATCGACGTCATGCTGCCCGCGCCGGCGCAGGGTGCCGTCGGGATCGAGGCGCGCGCCGACGATGCCGCGATGCTGGTGCACCTCGCCGCGATCGACGATCTCGCGACGCATGTCTGCGTGCTCGCCGAACGCTCGCTGCTCGCGGCACTCGGCGCGGACTGCCATTCGCCGATGGCGGCGCTGGCACGGATCGAGGGCAGCAGCATCGACATCGTCGCCGAACTGCTCAGCGAGGACGGCACGCACAAATGCGCCGATCGCATGACGATCCACGCCGCGCGGCCCGACGAGGCGGGCGCGCTCGCCGACCGGTTGCTCGCGCAGGCGCCGCCGGCACTCGCGCGGCTGTTCACCGGGCGATGACGCGGGCGGGCGGCCGATCGCTGCTCGTGCTTCGGCCCGAACCAGGCGCGTCCGTCACGGCCGCCGTCGCCGACGCGCTGGGTTTCGCGGCGATCGTGGCGCCGCTGTTCACCGTGCGCGCGGTGGACTGGTCGCCGCCCGCGACGCCGCCTCGCGCGGTGCTGCTCACAAGTGCGAACGCCGCGCGTCTCGGCGGCGCGGGGTTGCAGACGCTGAGCCGCCTGCCGCTTTACGCGGTCGGCGAATCGACCGCCGCCGCCGCCCGCGATGCGGGTTTTACGCGGATCGCCATCGGGACGGCGGGCATCGACGCGATCGTCGGCCAGGCACGGCGCGACGGCATCGACCGACTGCTCCATCTCGCCGGCCGCGAGCATCGCCCGCCCGACGACGCGCGCGTCGCGATCGAGCGCCGCATCGTCTACGCATCGGACGCCGTGACGTCGCTTCCAGAGGCCGCCCGCGCCGCGCTGCCGCAGGCGATCGCGCTGCTCCACTCGCCCCGCGCCGCCGCGCTGTTCGCGACCCTCGTCGATCCCGGCAACATATCGATCGTCGCGATCAGCGCCGCGGCTCGCGATGCTGCCGGCCCCGGCTGGCGCGCCATCGCGGTGGCGGACCGGCCTACCGACGCCTCGCTGCTGGCGGCGGCGGCCAAGCTGTGCGATCACGGCGGATGAGCGAGACGGGGCCGCCGATGGACAGCGAGTATGAGTTCGACACCGCGCCGCGCCGGTCGCGCGTCTGGCTGTGGATCCTGCTCGCGCTGCTGACCGCGTTCGTGGGCGGCGTCGCGGCGATGGGCTGGCTGGTCACGCACGACGCGCGCGCCGCGCGGCTGCTCCATCTCGAGACCGCCGGCCAGGCGCAGGCGCAGGTCGCGCTCGCGCAGAAAGTGGTGATCAAGCCGATCCCGGTGCCCGTGCTCAAGCTGCCCCCCGCGTCCGATCCGCAGATCGCGACGCGCGTCGAGACGCTCGAGGGCAAGGTCGCCGATATCGAGACGCAGGCCAAGGAAGCCACCGGCGACGCCTCGCGCGCCGAAGGGCTGCTCGTCGCGTTCGCGGCGCGCCGCGCGCTCGATCAGGGCGTCGGCCTGGGCTATATCGAGGGGCTGCTGCGCGAGCGCTTCGGCGGCACGCAACCGCAGGCGGTGGGCACGATCCTCACCGCCGCGCGCATCCCCGTGACGCTCGCCGATCTGCAGAACGGGCTCGACGCGGTGGCGCCGGTGCTCGCGGTGGGCGGCACGCCGAACGAGAGCTGGTGGCAGTCGTTCCGCAACGAGCTCGCCGGCATGGTCGTGGTGCGCCGCGCCGGCGAACCCTCGACGCTGCCCGCCGATCGCGTCACCCGCGCGCAAAGAATGCTCGAGGGGGGGCAGGTCGACGGTGCGCTCGCCGAGATCGTGCGGCTGACCGATCATCACGCCGCGGACAAATGGATCGTCGCCGCGCGCCGCTATCAGGTCGGCCGCGCCGCCCTCGATCAGATCGAGACCGCAGCGTTGCTCGATCCGACTACGACGCCGCTCGGGCCGGGCAGGCCAGCGACCGGGGCGCCCGCCGCCACCGCGCCCGCCGCCACCGTCACCGCGGCTTCCGACTGAGCCGCGCGGTCGCCGCCTCGAGCTTGTCGAGCGCGGCCTCGAGCGTCGCGATCTCCTCGCGCGAAAACCCCTCGAGCAGCGCCGCCTCCATCGCCAGCGCGGCGGGCGCGACGCTCTCGTAGAGCGCCCGGCCCGCATCGCTCAGCACCAGCAGCCGCGATCGCCTGTCGTCGGCATGCGGCGCGCGATCGATCACCCCGCGCTCGACCAGCGGCCGCACCGCGCGGCTGACCGTCATCTTGTCCATCACCGTCTGCTGCACGATCGCGAGTTGGGTGAGCGGCGTCCCCTCCCCCAGCACCGCGATCACGCGCCACTCGGGAATGCTGAGCCCGAACAGCCGCTCATACGCCTCCGCGATCAGATCGCTCACCCGGTTCGACGCGATCGACAGCCGATAGGGCAGGAAACGCTCGAGGCGGAGCAGCGAGGGGGTGGGCATGCGCCTTCATCGCGGGTGGCGCCGCACTCGGCAAGACACCCGCTTGCCCTCCCCAAGCGTCATCCCGGCGAAAGCCGGGACCCATGGATGCGATTCGCTCGAAGTAGCCACCATGTGCGACCAGCGGACAGGCCGCCGTCTATGCGTCCCGGCTTTCGCCGGGATGACACAAAGCGAGGATTCGACTCTCCGCCGAAACGGATGTAAATTCCGAGTCGACACAGGGGGCTGTGTGATATGGGGTGGTTCGATCCAGTCTTTCTGGTCGGCATTGTCGTGCGCGAACTGGCGATGTTCGCGGCGATCGGATTTCTATTGGGCGGGCTCGACGATCTCGTCATAGATCTGATCTGGATCGGACGCTCGACGTGGCGTGAAGCGACCATCTATACGCGCCATCCCCGTGCCGATGCTGGCACGCTCGCGCCGCCGATCGCATCCGGCCGGCTCGCGATCTTCGTCGCCGCATGGCAGGAGGATGCGGTGATCGGCGGGATGGTCGGCAACGCGCTCGCCAGCCTCGTCCATCCCGACTGGCGGATCTATGTCGGCTGCTACCCCAATGATCCCGCCACCGTCGCCGCGATCGAGCGCGTGGCCAGGGGTGATCCCCACGTCCGCATCGTCGTCGGCGACGCGCCGGGGCCGACCACCAAGGCGGGCTGCCTCAACTGGATCTGGCAGGCGATGGAGGCCGACGAGCGGAGCGACGGCGTGCCCGTCAAGGCGATCGTGCTGCACGACGCCGAGGACATCGTTCACGCCGACGAACTGACGCTCTACGACGCGCTGATCGAGCGGTTCGCGCTCGTCCAGATCCCGGTGCATCCGCTGATCGTGCCCGGCGTCGGCATATCGGGCGCGCTGATCTCGGGCCATTATTGCGGCGAATTCTCCGAGGCGCACAACAAGCAGGTGGTGGTGCGCGAGGCGGTGGGCGCGGCGGTGCCCTCCGCCGGCGTCGGCTGCGCGATCGACCGCGACGTGCTCGGCCTGATCGCCGAGCGCCGCGACGGCCCGTTCGATCCCGACAGCCTGACCGAGGATTACGAGCTCGGGCTGCGCATCGGCGCGCAGGGCGGGCGCGGCGCGTTCGTGCGGCTGCCCGCCGCCGACGGGTGCGGGCTGGTCGCGGTGCACGCCTGCTTCCCGCACACGATCAAAGCGGCGGTGCGGCAGAAGGCGCGGTGGATGACCGGGATCGCGCTCGCCGGCTGGGATCGGCTGGGCTGGCAGGGCGGGATCGCCGAGCGCTGGATGCGGCTGCGCGACAGGCGCGCGCCGCTGGCGGCTGGCGTGCTCGCGGCGGGCTATGTCGCGCTGCTCGGCTGGGCGGCGTTGTGGCTGGTCTCGCTGATCGATCCGCGGCCGGTCCCGGTGCACGTGCCGACGCCGCTGATCGTCGCCAATTCGCTGCTGCTGATCTGGCGCGTGCTGATGCGCACCGCGATCACCGGACGGTCGCACGGCTGGCGGATGGGGCTGCTCGCGCCCGTCCACATGCTGATCGGCAACATCGTCGCGATGATGGCGGCATGGCGCGCGCTCGGCCTCTACGTCGCGCTGGTCCGCCACGGCCGGCTGCGCTGGGAGAAGACCGCGCACGTCTTCCCGACGGCCACCGCCGCGACCGCATGAGCGCATCGCTGGCGCGCGCCGCGCCGATGCGCTTCCTGATCGGCGTCGCGGCGGCGTGGACGATCGTGCGCGGCGTCGCGGTCGCGGGCTGGGCGCCGCCGCCGCCCGTCGTCCACGCGCAACCGGCGCGCGCGGCGCGCCGGCCCTGGGCGGTGTGGCGGCCGTTCGTGCCGTGGCGCACCGTCGCCGTCGTCGCCACGCCGCCGCCGATGCTCGCCTATGCCGTCCCCGCGCTGCTGCGCCCTGCCGGGCCGATGCGCGCAGCCACGGCGCCCGCGGAACTGTGGCAGGCCTCGACCGAGCCGCTACGCTCGACGCTCGCCGACCGCTATCTCGCGACGCAATTGCTGATGCTCGCCGCCTATGGCCCGGCGAACGCAGCCGTCTATCGACGCGGCAGCGGGATCGTCGACGCCAAGGCGGTGACCGGCGATGCCAAGCCTGCGTCGCGTTTTTCCGGGTCGGCCTGGGCGTTCGTGCGCGGCGGCGGTCGCGCGACCGCGGTGTCGCCGGTCGGGCAGATCGGCGGCGGGCAAATGGGCGCGCGGCTGCTCTACCGGATCGACAAGGCCGAGCGGCTTGCGGCGACCGCGCGCGTCTCGCGGACGATCGGCGGCCTTCACCAGACCGAAGCCGCGGTCGGCGTCGACTGGAAACCCATCGACGCACTGCCCGTCCACCTGATGCTCGACCGCCGCATCGCGATCGACAAGGGCGGGCGCGACGCCTGGACGCTGGGCGCCGCGGGCGGCGTCGACGATGTGCGCGTCGCGCCCGGCTGGCGGCTCGACGGCTATGCCGAGGCGGGCGTGGTCGGCGTGCACCGACGCGACCTCTATGCCGATGGCGCCGCCCGGATCGCGCGCGCGATCGATCTGGGGAGCGGCCGGTCGCTCGCGGTGGGCGCCGGCG
Source organism: uncultured Sphingomonadaceae bacterium (assembly GCA_964247655.1). GTDB lineage: Bacteria > Pseudomonadota > Alphaproteobacteria > Sphingomonadales > Sphingomonadaceae > Solisphingomonas. Next base: position 13,238 of record CAXTVK010000042.1, read on the forward strand.
TCTGGGGCGCGGCGCAGCCCGGCGCGGCACGGCTCGACGCGGGGCCGTCGGTGGTGCTGCGCACGCCGGTCGATGGCCATGTGCTCGCGGTCGCGCTCGACTGGCGCCAGCGGGTGGTCGGCAACGCCAAGCCGGGCTCGGGGATCGCGCTGACCGTAGCGACGGATTTCTGAGGCGGTCAAAATCCTCCCCTGCAAGGGGAGGGGGACCGCCCGCAGGGCGGTGGAGGGGTAGACCACGCCTCTTACGAACGTCGCACCTCCGAGGTCGAACACCCCTCCACCATTCGCTTCGCGAACGGTCCCCCTCCCCTTGCAGGGGAGGATTTTGAGTGTCGCCCGCAGCCGCAATGCGTTAGCCCTGCGGCATGCACATCTACCTGCCCATCGCCGGCCTCTCGGTGAACATGCTGGTGATCGTGCTGTTGGGCGGCGGCGTCGGCATATTGTCGGGGATGTTCGGCGTCGGCGGGGGATTCCTGACCACACCGCTGCTGATCTTCTACGGCATTCCGCCCGCGGTCGCGGTCGCGTCCTCGGCGACGCAGATCACCGGCGCGAGCGTGTCGGGCGTGCTCGCGCAGATGCGGCGCAACGGTGTCGATTTCCGCATGGGCGGGGTGATGGTCGCAGGCGGCATCCTGGGATCGGGGCTGGGCGCGCTGCTGTTCAAGCTGCTCCAGCGGCTCGGCCAGATCGATACGGTGATCGCGCTCACCTATGTGGTGCTGCTCGGCGGGATCGGCGCATTGATGGCGCGCGAATCGATCGGCACGATCCTCGCGCAGCGGCGCGGCGAAAAGCCGAAGCGACGGCAGCGTCGCCACAACCGGCTGATCGCGATATTGCCGTTCCGCTGGCGCTTCTATCGGTCGGGGCTCTACATCTCGCCGCTCGCCCCCTTCCTGCTCGGCGTGATGACCGGCGTGCTGACGGTCAGCCTGGGCGTCGGCGGCGGGTTCATCATGGTGCCGGCGATGGTCTATCTGCTCGGCATGGCGGCGGGCGTGGTGGTGGGCACCTCGCTGTTCCAGATCCTGTTCGTCACCGCCGCGACGACGATGATCCACGCCACCACCACCAAGGCGGTCGACATCGTGCTCGCGATCCTGCTGCTCGTCGGCTCGGCGATCGGCGCGCAGATCGGCAGCCGCTTCGCGATGAAGATCAAGCCCGAATATCTGCGGCTGATGCTCGCGCTGCTCGTGCTCGCGGTCGCGCTGCGCATGGCGGCGGGGCTGACCTGGCGGCCGGGCGACCTCTACAGCGTGGAGCCCGGATGACGCGAAAGCTTGCCGCGCTCGCGTCGCTGCTGTGCCTCGGCGCCGCCAAGCCGGTGCTGGTGCCCGACGTCTCGCAGCGTCAGGTGGAGATCGTCTACAGCTTCACCGGCGCCGACCTGCTGCTGTTCGGCGCGATCCTCTACCCACAGGGCCGCGCGCCCGATCATCCCGCCGACATCGCAGTGGTGCTCAAAGGCCCGACGCAATCGATCCTGGTGCGCGAGAAGCAGAAGGTCGCGGGGATGTGGGTCAATGCCGACAGCGCACGCTTCCGCTCCGCCCCCTCCTTCTACGCGATCGCGACGTCGAAGCCGCTCGCGCAGCTGGTCGACGCGCACACCGCGGCGATCTACGAACTCGGGCTCGATGGGCTGCAGCTCTCGCCCGCGTCGACCGCGCCGCCCGACGAACAGCAGCGTTTCGAGCAGGGGCTGGTCGATCTCAAGCGCCGCTCGGGGCTCTATGTCGAGGATGCGCACGGCGTCGAGATCAGCAACGGCGTGCTCTACCGCGCGCATATCGGCGTGCCCGCGCGCGTACCCGTCGGCCGCTACGTCGCCGAGACCTTCCTGATCCAGGACGGCAAGGTGGTGGCGGGCGCGGTACGCGAGGTGCGGATCGACAAATCGGGATTCGAGCGCTTCGTCTCGCTCGCCGCGCACCGCTGGCCGGTGAGCTACGGGCTGGTCGCGGTCGCGCTGTCGCTCGCGATCGGCTGGGGCGCGGGCCAGCTCTTCCGCCGAAGCTGAGCCCATGCTTGAGCGTTTGTTTACCGTCTCGTCCTAGGGTCTTCCCGACGATCGGGAGCATATGCGTGGACGGACTGGCGTGGCGGGGTTTTGCGGAGGACGGTAGTGGCACCGCGCCGCCAGAGCCGCCGCGCGCGCCGATGATCGCGATCGGCCGCGTGATCGAGGTGGGCGGCGGCACCGCGCGGATCATGCTCGACGGCGACATCATCCAGCAGCTTCACGAGAGCGCCGAGCTCGGCTCGGGCATCGCGCGCGCCGGCGAGGTCGGCTCGCAGGTCAAGATGCAGTCGGGCGACCTGTGGCTGGTTGCCAACGTCCGCTCGCTCAAGCTCGACGACCCCGCGACCAACCAGATCGTCACCGAGATCGATTTCCTGGGCGAAGGCCGCAACTGCGCGACGACGGGCAAGCTGCTCGATTTCCGCCGCGGCGTGACGCGCTATCCGATGCCGGGCTGCGCGATCTATCCCGCGGGCCATGCCGACCTGCTGCAGATCTTCGCCGCGGAGGACCGCGCGCATATCGAGATCGGCACCGTCTATCCCACGTCCGACGTGCGCGGCGCGCTCTATGTCGATGCGCTGCTCGGCCGCCATTTCGCGCTGGTGGGCTCCACCGGCACGGGCAAATCGACCAGCCTCGCGCTGATCCTCCACCGCATCTGCGAGCTGGCGCCGCAGGGCCATATCGTGATGATCGATCCGCACGGCGAATATCCCGCCGCGTTCGAAGGCTATGGCGAGCTGTTCGACGTCGAGAATCTCGCGCTCCCCTATTGGCTGCTGACCTTCCAGGAGCATGCCGAGGTGCTGATCTCGTCCGAGGGTGCCGAGCGTCAGCGCGACATGGACGTGCTCGGCAAATGCCTGCTGGCCGCGCGGCAGAAGAGCCGCTCCGCCGAGGGTCTCTCCAAGCTCACCGTCGACAGCCCGATCCCCTATCTGCTCTCCGACCTGCTCGCCTTCATCATCCAGGATATGGGCAAGCTCGAGCGCGCGGGCGATACCGGCGCGCACATGCGGCTCAAGACCAAGATCGAGGAGATCCGCGCCGATCCGCGCTACTCGTTCATGTTCTCCGGCATGCTCGTCGCCGACACGATGGCCGCCACGATCGCGCGGCTGTTCCGCCTGCCGACCAACGGCAAGCCGATCTCGATCATCGACGTCTCGGGCGTCCCTTCCGAGATCACCTCGGTGGTGGTGGCGCTGCTCAGCCGGTTGGTGTTCGATTACGCGATCTGGTCGCGCCACGAGACGACGCGGCCGATCCTGCTCGTCTGCGAGGAGGCGCATCGCTACATCCCGTCCGACCGCACCACCACCGCGTCCGCGGTGCGCTCGGTGCTCGAGCGGATCGCCAAGGAGGGCCGCAAATATGGCGTGTCGCTGGGGCTGGTGACGCAGCGCCCGTCCGACCTCGCCGAGGGCGTGCTCTCGCAGTGCGGCACGATCATCGCGATGCGGCTCAACAACGAGCGCGACCAGTTACACGTCAAGGCGGCGATGCCCGAGGGCGCGCGCGGATTCATGGAAACGATTCCCGCGCTGCGCAACCGCGAGTGCGTCGTCTGCGGCGAAGGCGCCTCGATCCCGATGCGTATCGCGCTCGACAATCTCGAGGAGAATAAGCGGCCGGCCTCGGGCGATCCGCTGTTCTCGGTGCTGTGGAAGAACAGCGGCGGCGAGGCCGAGATGATCAACCGCGTGATCAACCGCTGGCGCCGCCAGGGGCGGTAGGACCAACCCCCTCCCGTCATCCCGACGGAAGTCGGGACCCATATGCGCGGCTTCGATGGCCGGTCGCGACCACGCTCATCGGCGCAGCGCCGGCGCTGCACGCGCACCTATCTATCGCGCGCCCCGGGGTTGCGAGCAGGAAACCCAAGCCGCCGGACGACGACGCCCGAAGCAAAAAAAGAGGCCGGCGAGTTGCCTCGCCGGCCCAGGGTCTTCGCAGGAGGAAGCTCTTTTAGAAGTGGTAGGCGCGCTCGCCGTGATCGACGATGTCGAGGCCTTCCGACTCCTGTTCCGGCGTGGCGCGCATGCCCCACGTCTTGTCGATGGCGATGAACAGGATCGTCGAGATGATCCCGGACCACAGCAGGGTGAGAACCACCGCCTCGGCCTGCACCGTCAGCTGATGGACCCAATCATAGGGGGCCGTCAGCATCGTGCCGGGCTTGGTGGTATAGTCACCCGCACCCTGTCCGCCGAAGTAAGGGTTGGCGAGGATGCCCGTCATCAGCGCGCCGGTGATGCCGCCGATGCAGTGGACACCGAACACGTCGAGCGAGTCGTCATAGCCGAACTTCGACTTCACCGTGGTGACGAAGAAGAAGCAGATCGGCGAGACCATCAGGCCGAGGATCACCGAGCCCATCGTGCTGGCATAGCCCGAGGCGGGCGTGACCGCGACGAGACCCGCGACGACGCCCGAGGCGGCACCGAGCAGCGACGGCTTGCCCTTCACGACCTGCTCGACGATCAGCCAGGAAAGGCCGGCGGCGGCTGTCGCGATCATCGTGTTCATGAAGGCGACCGCGGTGACGCCGTTGCTCTCGAGGTTGGAGCCGGCGTTGAAGCCGAACCAGCCCACCCACAGCAGCGAGGCGCCGATCATGGTCATGGTCAGCGAGTGCGGCGGCATCGGCTCGTTGGGATAGCCCATGCGCTTGCCGAAGATCAGGCAGCCGACGAAGCCGGCGATGCCCGCATTGATATGGACGACGGTGCCGCCGGCGAAGTCGAGCGCGCCCTTCTGGAAGAGGAAGCCCGCGTCGTTGGTCGCATCGACCAGCGCCTGGCCGCCCTTGATCGCCGCCGCCGCCATCGCGTCGGGGCCTTCCCAATACCAGACCATGTGCGCGATCGGGAAATAGACCAACGTGACCCACAACGCGACGAACAGCATCAGCGGCGAGAAGCGCACGCGCTCCGCGAAGCTGCCGATGATCAGCGCGGGCGTGATCATCGCGAACGTCATCTGGAAGAGCACGTAGACGAGCTCGGGGATGTAGACGCCGTTGGAGAAGGTCGCCGCCTGGCTGTTGGCGTCGACGCCCTTGAGGAAGATCTTTGAGAGGCCGCCGAAGAACGGCGTCGGGCCGGCGGTGAACGCCTCCGAATAGCCCCAGGTGACCCAGATCACGCCGACCATGCAGACGATCATCAGCACCTGCGTCAGCACCGACAGCATGTTCTTGGTGCGGACCAGACCGCCGTAGAACAGCGCGAGGCCCGGGATCGACATCATCAGCACGAGCAGCGTCGACACCATCATCCAGGCGGTGTCGCCCTTGTTGACGGTGGCGGCGGGGATCGGCGAGACGGCAGCGGCCGTGGCGGCCCCCGGCGCATTCTGCGCGAAGGCGGGATGGGCGGCGAGCGCCGCGATCCCCAGCGTCGCCAGGCCGAGGCCCAGCTTGTTGAGTGGCTTCATCATTCCCCCTTTCCTCAAAGCGCGGTGTCGTCGATCTCGCCGGTGCGGATACGCACCGCCTGCGCGAGATCGAGCACGAAGATCTTGCCGTCGCCGATCGCGCCGGTGTTGGCGGATTGCTGGATCGCCTCGACCACGCGCGGCGCCAGATCGGTGGCGCACGCCACCTCGACCTTGATCTTCGGCACCATATTGGTCGAATATTCGGCCCCCCGGTAGATTTCGGTCTGGCCCTTCTGCCGGCCGAAGCCCTTCACCTCGGTCACGGTCATGCCCGCGACGCCGATGCCGGAGAGCGCCTCGCGCACCTCGTCCAACTTGAATGGCTTTATGATCGCAACGATCAGTTTCATGCCGCCTCCCTGCTTTTGCCCTCGGGAGCATCCGCAAGTTGCGTGCCAGTATCGCCAAGCCAGCATCCGCGCCGCTCGGCACGATTCGCGGGCGTAACGACAGCCCAAGTCTTGGGCAGATGTGAAGCAATGCCGCTTATTTAGGCAGCGGCGCTCGATGATACTGTCGCCGCCACAGTTCCCCAGCGGAAGCCGGGGCCCAGAGCTTTAGACGCAACGCTTGCAACCCTGGGCCGCGGCTTTCGCGGGGGAACTGGGAAATCCAGAATCGAAATAGACTATCGGTCGGTCTATGCCGCCGTGCCGCCCACCGTCAGCCGATCGATCAGGAGCGTGGGCTGGCCGACGCCTGCGGGCACCGATTGCCCGCCCTTGCCGCAGATGCCGATACCCTCGTCGAGCGCCATGTCGTTGCCGATCCCAGAGACGCGGGTGAGCACCGACGGGCCGTCGCCGATCAGCGTCGCGCCCTTGATCGGCGCGCCCAGCTTGCCGTTCTCGATCTTGTACGCCTCGGTGCAGGTGAACACGAACTTGCCGCTGGTGATGTCGACCTGCCCGCCGCCGAAGCTCTTGGCGTACACGCCATTCTTCACGCGCGACAGTATCTCGGCGGGATCGTCCTTGCCGCCGAGCATGAAGGTGTTGGTCATCCGCGGCA
>CAXTVK010000043.1:0-17390 GCA_964247655.1 uncultured Sphingomonadaceae bacterium
GTCGCTCCTTTTCGCCCGCGCCTGTCCCCTAGCGCGCGCCTCGACCGGCTCCTAGCGCGCCGACGCTTTGGCGGGAATGAACGGCGACCGGAATGACGGAATTGTCATGCTCGGCCCGCCGCCTTCTTGGCCGCGCTGCGTGCCCTGAACCGCGCGGCCCAGCCGGGTTTCTCCTGCTGTTCGGGGCGGACCAGCGCGAGCGCGTCGGGCGCGACGTCCTCGGTGACGGTCGAGCCCGCCGCGACGATCGCGCCGCGGCCGATCGTCACGGGGGCGACGAGCGCGCTGTTCGATCCGACGAAGGCGCCCTCGCCGACGATCGTCCGGTTCTTGAAGAAGCCGTCGTAATTGCAGAAGATCGTGCCCGCGCCGATGTTCGCGCCCGCGCCGATCTCGCCGTCGCCCAGATAGGTCAGGTGATTGGCCTTGGCGCCGATGCCGACGGTCACGTTCTTCACCTCGACGAAATTGCCGATATGCGCCCGCTCGCCGATCTTCGCGCCGGGCCGCAGCCGCGCATAGGGGCCGATCAGGGCGCCCGACGCGACCTCGGCGCCCTCGAGATGGCTGAACGCGCGGATCGTCGCGCCGTCGGCGATGCGCACGCCGGGCGCGAAGACGACGTTCTGCTCGATCGTGACGTCGCGCCCGATCGCGGTGTCGTAGGCGAACCACACCGTCTCGGGTGCGATCAGCGTGGCTCCGTCGGCCATCGCCTGCGCGCGGCGCCGTGCCTGCCAGTCGGCCTCGACCCCCGCCAACTCGGCGCGGCTGTTGATGCCCGCGACCTCCCACGCCTCCGCCTCGATCACCGCGGACAGCCGACCGTCGGCGAGCGCGAGCATGACGATGTCGGGCAGGTAATATTCGCCCGCCGCATTGTCGCAGCCGACCCGGCCGAGCAGCGGCCAGAGATCGGCGGCACGCACCGCCATCAGGCCCGAATTGCACAGGTCGACCGCGCGTTCCTGCTCGGTCGCATCCTTATATTCGACCATCCGGGCGATCATGCCGTGTCCGCCCTCCAGGATGCGGCCGTAGGCGAGCGGATCGGCGGGGCGGAAGCCCAGCACGACGGCGGCGGGTGCGTCCGAATCGTGCAATCGCGCGAGCATCCGCGCGCAGGTCTCGGTCCGCACCATTGGCACGTCGCCGTAGAGGATGAGCACATCGCCATCGAAGCCGTCGAGCGCGGCCTCGGCCTGGGCCACGGCATGCGCGGTGCCGAGCTGCGGCTCCTGGCAGGCGACGCGCGCGCCGCGGCTCGCCACCGCCGCCTCGACCTGTTCGCGTCCCGCACCCGTCACCACCACCTCGGCGACCGGCGCCAGCGCCTCGACGCTCGCGAGCAGGTGCATCAGCATCGGCCGCCCCGCGATCGGGTGCAGCACCTTGTGCGTATCCGATTTCATCCGCGTGCCCTTGCCGGCGGCGAGGATGACGGCGGCGAACGGGCGGGGGGTGGCGATCTCGGTCATGGCGCGGGGGAATGCCACGGCGCGCTTGCTTATTCCAGCGCCCGCGGTCATCCGCTGCCGCCATGACTGCGCTTCGCTTCCGCACCATCGTGTTCGATCTCGACGGCACGCTTGCCGATACCGCCCCCGATCTCACCGCCGCGCTCAACCATGCGCTGGGCGTGATGGGCCGCCCCCCGGTGCCCGCGGAGGACGTGCGGCACATGGTCGGCCACGGCGCGAAGGCGATGCTGCGCAAAGGGCTGGCGGCGACCGGCGAGGTCTCGGAAGCGCTGGTCGACGAGGGTTTCCCGATCTTCCTCGCGCATTACGAGGCGCATATCGCCGATCTCACCCGGCCCTTTCCCGGCGTCGAACGGGCGCTCGATGCGTTGGCGGCGGACGGGATCCGGCTCGCGATCTGCACCAACAAGCTCGAGGGCCTGACGCATCTGTTCCTCGACGCGATCGGCTGGACGGGCCGCTTCGCCGCGATCGTCGGCGGCGACACGCTGCCGGTGCGCAAGCCCGATCCGGCGCCGCTGCTCGAGGCGATCGCGCGCGCGGGCGGCGGGCCCGCGGCGTTCGTCGGCGATTCGATCACCGACACCGATACCGCGAAGGCGGCGGGCGTGCCGTGCGTCGCGCTCAGCTTCGGCTTCGCGGATCGCCCCGCGGGGGAACTCGGCGCGGACCGGGTGATCGACCATTGGGACGAGCTGATCCGGACGCTGGGCGAGATGTAAGGGCCGCTCAAGGTCCTCCCCTGCAAGGGGAGGGGGACCGCCGGCGCAGCCGGGGGTGGAGGGGTGGAGGCCGGGCGATACGGATCTGATCCGCGACGCCGCATCCGTATCGCCAGGCCTCCACCCCTCCACCAGCCTGCGGCTGGTCCCCCTCCCCTTGCAGGGGAGGATGACGAGGGTCACTTCGCCTTGGTCGCCTTCACCCACAGATGCCGCGCGAGCATCGCCGGCGGCATGCGCAGCCAGTGCGAGCGGACGTAGAAGCCGAGCCGCGTGACCGGATAGGGTTGCCGCCCCCAGCCGTCGCGGGCGAGTAGCCGGCGGCGGTAAAACGCGTCGCCGGCCACATGACCTCGCCATGCCAGGGGCACCGGCGTTCCATAGAGATCGCTCGCCAGTCGCACCGCGCGCCGGACCGCGTCCGTCAGCTGGTGCCGCGCCGCCCGCTCCGTCAGCGCTTCCCAGAACGCATCGTCATCATATTCGCGCAGCAGCCGGTCAATGTCCCACAGGTTGCGCAAGCCTCCCGCCATGTCACCGTCGGCGAGCAAATGCGCCGCGGCGTGGACGATCATGTCGGCGGGCGACAGGATCGAAAGACCCCCAAGGCGCCTGCCTTCCAGCGGCACGGCGTCGGCGATCAGCTCTGCGGCATCGGGCGTCGGGCGTGCGGTCGGCGGCAGGATCGTGTGGTGGACGTCGATCATCCGGTCGCGCGTACGGTGGATCAGCGGGGGCAGTTCGTGCATCCAGCGGCGGTAATAATCGTCGTCGTAGGCGTCGGCCTTGACCCACTCCCACCCCGCGTCGATCAGCGCGCGCTCGACCTGCGGGAGCGCCTCGCGCGGCACGAGAATGTCGAGGTCGCCGATCGCCCGGCCCCGCCCCGCATCGAGCCCGGCCGCGACGAACGCGGTGCCCTTGAGCAGCACTACCGGCATGCCCAGCGGTGCGAGCGCGCGGCGCGCCATCTCCGCCTCCCACAGGGCGGCGCGGCGCTCCTGCGCGGCGCCCTCGGCGGCGTCGGCGAGGATGCGCGCGACCGACGGCGGCACGGAGCGCGTGTCGATGCGGTGCGCGAGCGTGCCGATCAGGCGCTCCGCGCGCGCCGCGGTGAGCAAGGCGGTCCAGTCGGCGGGCGCAAGGTGCGCGACGCTCGCGGGATCGCGGAGCGCGGCGACGAGAAGGTGGGCGGCGTGGGTCATCGGGCCGGAGCCAAGCACCCGCCGTTCCCCGGTGAAAGCCGGGGCCCAGAGCTGCAAGCGCGGCGCCCGTAGCTCCTGGGCCCCGGCTTTCGCCGGGGAACCGGGCGAGCATCGAGGCGGACGTCGCTCACCCCTCCCCCCACAACCGCTCGACGATCGCCAGCCCCGTCGCGCTATCCGGATACCCCACCGCCAGTGCGGGCACGCGCTGCACCAGCCGGGTCAGCGCCTCGAACCCCGGCTGGCCGAGCGCGACATAGTTGGTCGAGGCCTGCGTCAGCCGCACGAACGTCTCGCTCGGCGCCATCGGCTCGACGCTCTCCGCCTCGCCGAAGCGCGGGAAGAGCAGCAGCCTGGGCGGCGCCGCCTCGGCCATTCGCGCGACCGCATCCGCGGGCGGCCGCCAATAGCCGATCGTCCCCTTGGGCGTACCCTCGAGCACCGGGCCGACCACGCCGCCCGCCGCACGCACCGCCGCGACCGCCTCGTTCTTGAGGCTGGCGGCACGGGGAAACGGATGGATGGCGCCGTCGTCGAGCGACACGAACGCGAACTCGTCGCCGAGGAAGCGCCAGTCCGACAGCGCGAGCAGCGTCGCCAGCGTCGACTTGCCCGATCCGCTCGCGCCCGACATCAACAGCACGTGCCCGTCGCGCTCGACCGCCGAACAGTGCAGCAGCAGATGGCGCCGCCAGCCCAGCGCCACCTGCAGGTTCATCCCCATCTCAGCGGCGAGCAGGCCTTGGGCGAGCGGCAGCGGCGCGGCGTCGGGCAGCCAGTAATCGCCCGAGATCGCCACCGACGGCCGCAGCCAGCGCCGCCACGGTCGCTCGGGATAAAGTCGCACCGTCAGATCGGGAATGCCGTCCTCGGGCGCGGGATAGCCCTCGTAGAGCGGCCGCAGCGCCGCCACCGGCGCCCGCCAAGTGGAGCCGATCCGGAAACCGACCGGCCCGACCCGCACGCTATGCGTGTGCCTCACGTCGCCCAGGCGAGCCCGGCGACGATCAGCTCCTCCATCCGCGCATCGATCATCGCGGAGCCATCGCCTTCGAGCTCATAGAGCGCGGCGAGGCGATCGCGCAGCGTCGCCGCGTCGGCGGGGCCGTCGGCGAGCGCGTCGAGCAGTTCGGGCGACGGCGCCGCGAGCAGATGCGTCACCCCCGATGGACGGTGATACACCGCAACCAACGCATCGAGCACCACCGACAGCCGCGCGGACGGCGGATCGGCGGCGTAGACGGACGGCAAAACGCTCACCTCACCGCCCGATCAGGGCCGCGGGGCCTGCAGCGAGGCGTAGCAGGTGAAGCCGCTGGTGCCGTGCTGGAGCCGGCGGATATAGTTGACATAGGCTTCACGCGACGAGGGATCGAAGCCCGCGGGCGACTGGCCGTTGATCATCTTCTTCGCCTCCTCGCCGGTGATCGGGCGCGGTGGCGGGGCGACCGCGCCCTTGGTATTGGCGGCGACGAGCTTGCCGTCCTGCGTGATGTATTTGCCGCTGTTGGGCGGATCGGGGATCGGAATCTTGCAGTTGAGCACCGATGCCGCGGTCGAGGCGAGCGCCGGGCGGATCGTCACCACCGAGGTCGCCGCGACCGCGCCGAGCATCAGCACGCCGCGCCGTCCGGCCACGGCGAGCGGGTTTGCATCGGAGTCGCCGGGGTTTTTCTCCGGCTTGTCATAATCTTGCGCCATCAAACCCCCGCATGCATGTTGTCCGCTTCCATAACCGCAAATGAAGCGCATCATAAGGGGCTGCGAACATAGCCCGGCGCAAGGCGGCACAAAGCGGGACGGAGCGACGACATAATGGAGCGTATCGGGTTCACGGCGGTGATGGGCGCGCTGGCGCTGGCCTCGGGGCTGGCGCTCGCGATCGCCGCCGCGGGCGAGCCGCTGGTGCTGATCGCGGGCGTGCTCGCGGGGGTCGGGCTGACGCTGCTGCTGTGGACCGCGCGGATGTGGGCGAGCGACGACGCGGGCGATGCGCAGCCCGCGGCATCGCCGTCGCCGGTGCCGTCCGGGCCGCGGGTCGAGGACGTGCTGGGCGCGGTCGACGATCCGCTGCTGCTGGTCGAGGGCCGCCAAGTGGTGCGCGCCAACGCCGCCGCGGTCGCGGTGCTGGGCGAGCATGTCGTCGACGACGACGTCCGCCTCGCGATCCGCCACCCCGCCGCGACCGACCTGCTGACCCGCGAGGGACACGACGGCGGCAGCGTCGAGCTGATCGGGCTGGGCGACGCCGATCGCGTCTGGACGCTCACCATATTGCCGCTCGGCGAGACGACGCGGCTGGTGCGCCTGAGCGATCACAGCGCGACCCGCGCGACCGAGCGGATGCGCGTCGATTTCGTCGCCCATGCCAGCCACGAGCTGCGCACGCCGCTCGCCAGTCTGATCGGCTTCATCGAGACGTTGGAAGATGCCAACGGCCCCGACGACGTGGCCGTCCGCATGCGCTTCCTGGGCATCATGGCGGGTGAGGCACGACGGATGCAGCGGCTGGTCGACGATCTGATCTCGCTGTCGCGGATCGAGGCGGACCGGCACCGCGCGCCCGCCGACGCGGTGCCGCTCGGCGCGCTCGCCCGCGAGACCGCCGATACGCTGCGCGGCACGCGCGGCGCCGCGACGCGGATCGAGCTGGCGATCGAGGACGGGCTGCCGTCGGTCGCGGGAGACCGCGCGCAGCTTTCGCAATTGTTGCACAACCTCGTCGGCAACGCGCTGAAATACGGCGATGTCTCGAAGCCGGTGCGCGTCGCGGTGAGCCGCCACGACGGCGGCATGGTGCGGCTCGCGGTCGCCGATCAGGGCGAGGGCATCCCCGCGCAGCATTTGCCTCGCCTCACCGAACGCTTCTACCGCGTCGATCCCGGCCGCAGCCGCGCGGCGGGCGGCACCGGGCTCGGCCTCGCGATCGTCAAGCACATCGTCGAACGCCACCGCGGCCGGCTCGACATCGCCAGCGTCGCCGGCGTCGGCACGACGGTGACCGTACTGCTCCCCGCGCTGGCGGACGCCCCGGTCGCGGCGGCGGCGGAGTAGCGCCCGAAAAACCTTCTCCCGCCTTCGCGGGAGAGGGAGGGTCCCGCCGCAAAGCGGTGGGAGGGTGAGGGTCTTCTTCTTTTGCCCTTCATCCGACGGCAGAAGAAGAAGAAGACCCTCATCCTCCCCATTGCTTCGCAACGGGTCCCCTCCTTCTCCCGCATGCGGGAGAAGGCTTGTGCCGCATGCGGGAGAAGGCTTGTGCCGCCGACGTCTTGCGCTAGGCAGCCGCATGCGTTTCTCGACCCCCCTCGCCCTCCTCGCGCTCGCCGCCTGCGGCAAGACGCAGGACCCCGCCCCGCACCAGATCCACATCGTCGGATCGAGCGCGGGCTTTCCCTTCTCGTCGATGGCGGCGGAGCGGCTGATGCGCGAGGACGTCGCGGCGATCGCGCCGCTGGTGCGCGCGGGCGGCACCGGCGAGGGCATCGCGCGCTTCTGCGACGGGCTCGGGCGGCTGCATCCCGACATCGTAATCGCCGCGCGGCCGATGACGTCCGCCGAGACGCAGCGCTGCGCCGCGAACGGCGTGGCGCGCATCGCCGGCGTCCCGATCGGCTTCACCGCCTTCGTGCTGGTGACGTCCAACGACGCTCCGCCTCTGTCGCTCAGCCGCGCCACGCTGACCGCCGCGCTGACGACGCGCGCGCAAAACTGGTCCGACGTCGATCCAAAACTGCCCGCGACCCGAATCCGCATCGTCGGCTCTACCGCCGATCCGGCGATCGCCGACGGGCTCTACGACCGGCTGCTCGTCGCCGGCGCGTCGCCGATCCGTCGCGACGGCGCCTATGTGGGCTACGGCGCCGATGCCGAACGCGTCGCGCGCACCGTCGGCGAGAACCCCGGCACGATCGGCATCCTCCCCTATGCGCAGGCCCGGCGGCACCGCGACAAGCTGCGCCTGCTTACCCTCGACGGGATCGCGCCCACGCCAGAGACGATCGCATCGGGTCGCTACCCCGCCAGCGCGCCGCTGCTGCTGCTCGCCAAGCCCGACGAGGCGGCGCATGTCCCGGCGCTGCCCCGCCTGCTCTCCTATTATGCCGAAGGCCTCGCGCCGGCCGGCGCGTTCGTCGTCCAGGGCCTCGTCCCGCTCGCCGATACGACCGCCGCCGCGCGCCAGATCGCCGCGCTCGCAAAGCCTTGAGCGCGCGCTACTCGATATTGTAACAATCGGCGTGCAGAGCGCCGAGCGAACAAGCGCGCCCTTTCGCCCGTCGCATCCGCGGGCTAGTCTCGGGCGGCGTCGACTGGGGATTTCACGATGGCGACCACCGGCCACACCGTCAAAGCGTTCGACAGCGATCTCGGGCAGATCCGAGGTCTCGTCTCCGAAATGGGCGGCCGCGCCGAAGCCGCGATCGCCGCCAGTATCGAGGCGCTCTCTCGGCTCGATCTCGAAAGCGCCGCGCGCGTCGTCGAGGAGGATCGCAAGATCGACGAGCTCGAGGCCGAGGTGGAGCGCCAGGTGATCCGCCTGATCGCGCTGCGCGCGCCGATGGCGGACGATCTGCGCGACGCGGTCGCCGCGCTCAAGATCTCGGGCGTGATCGAGCGCATCGGCGACTATGCCAAGAACATCGCCAAGCGCGTGCCGCTGCTGGCCGAACTTCGCAATTCGGAGCCGATGGCGATCCTGCCCGCGATGGCGCGCTCGGTCAGCGACATGGTGCGCGGCGCGCTCGACGCCTATGCCGCGCGCGACGCGACCGGCGCGGTGATGGTGCAGGAGGCCGATCGCCACGTCGACGATTTCTACAACAGCCTGTTCCGCACGCTGCTGACGTACATGATGGAAAATCCGTCGAGCATCACGCCCTCGGCGCACCTTCTCTTCATCGCCAAGAATCTCGAGCGGATCGGCGACCACGCCACCAACATCGCCGAGATGGTGTTCTTCGCCGCGACCGGCGAGCAGCTCGTCGATCGCCCGCGCGGCCCCGATCCCTTCGCCGCGATGGCGGAGAAGGCCTGACATGCCCGGCCGCGTGCTGCTCGTCGAGGATGACGCGGCACTCGCCGAGCTCGTCTCCTTCCACCTCGAGCGCGACGGCTTCACCGTCGAGCGCACGCCGGACGGCGAGGAGGCGCTGCTGCTCGCCAGCGAGAACGCCCCCGATCTGGTGCTGCTCGACTGGATGATCGAGGGCATTTCGGGGATCGAGGTGTGCCGTAGGCTTCGCCGCCGCCCCGAGACCGCTAACGTCCCGATCATCATGCTGACCGCGCGCGGCGAGGAGGAGGACCGCGTCCGCGGGCTCGAGACCGGCGCCGACGACTACGTCACCAAGCCCTTCTCCCCGCGCGAGCTGATCGCGCGCGTCGCCGCGGTGCTGCGCCGCGTCCGCCCCGCGCTCGCCGGCGAGCGGCTCGAATATGGCGGGATCGAGATGGACCTCGTCGGCCACAAGGTCCGCCGCGACGGCTCGGGCATCGCGCTCGGCCCCACCGAATTCCGGCTGCTCCGCCACTTCCTCGAACATCCCGGCCGCGTTTTCTCGCGTGAGCGGCTGCTCGATTCGGTGTGGGGTCGCGAGGCGGACATCGAGCCGCGCACCGTCGACGTCCACATCCGCCGCCTGCGCAAGGCGATCAACGACGACGGCGCGATGCCCGACATCATCCGGACCGTGCGCTCGGCGGGCTATGCGCTCGACAGCGAGGCGCACGGCTAGCACATCGGTCGCAAGTAATTATTTTTCCGTTCGTCCTGAGCCTGTCGAAGGACGTGCTGCGGGCGCGATCGTTTGACGCATGCACTTCGACAGGCTCAGTGCGAACGGGTTTGATCAAAAGGTTGGCAGCCTACCCCGTCAGCGGCATCCGGAACGTAAACCGCGTCTCCTCGGGCGAAGACGCGACGCTCAGCCGCCCGCCATGCGCCGCCGCGATCTCCGAGGCGATGTAGAGGCCGAGCCCCAATCCCTCGCGCGGGCTGCCCGCCTTGCCGCGCGAGAAGGGATGGAAGAGCTGCGCGCGCGCGGCGAGCGGTATCTCCTCGCCGGCATTGCTCACCGACAGCAGGAACGCCCCGTCCTCGACCGCGCACTCGACCGCGATCGGCGCATCCTTCGCGCCGTGCGTCAGCGCGTTGCCGACGAGGTTGGAGAGCAGCTGCGCGATGCGCTGCGGGTCGCAGTCGATCGGGCGATCGGCGGTGCAGGCGATGCCGATCTCGCGGCCGGGATGCCCGATCGCCAGCTCGGCGACGATCTCGCGCAGCAGCCCGCCGATCGCGACCGGACGGCGCTGGAGCGTCAGCCCGCCGCCCAGCCGGCCGCGCGCGAAATCGAGGATGTTGTCGATCATGTTGGCCATGCGGTCTATGCTGCCCAGTATCTGCGCGAGGATCGTCGTCGCGCGATCCGGCGACGGCGGTTTGCCGAGCAGATGGACGCCCGCGCGCACCGAGGCGAGCGGATTGCGCAGATCGTGGCCGAGCACCGCGATGAATTGCTCGCGCAGTTCGGAGGCCTTGCGTTCGGTGATCAGCTCCGCCTCGCTCGCCGTCAGCCGATCCGCGGCGTCGAGATGGAAGCCGAGCAGATCGGCGAACATCCTGAACATGCTCTGGATCTCGGGGCGGCCGAGATCGGCGGGATTGGGATCGATCGCGCACAGCGTCCCGAAGAAGCGCCCGCCCGGCAGCAGGATCGGCACCGAGATATAGCTGCGGAAGCCGTAGAGCGCGGGCGTCGCATGATCGCAGAACAACGGATCGGCCTGCACGTCGGCGATGATCACGGGATCGCCGGTCTGGCGGATCTCGTGGCAGATGGTCGTCTCGAGCTTGAGTTCGCCACCCGTCGCGAGCCCGAAATTGATCTCGTCGCGCACGCCGCACGCGATCCAGCGCTCGTCGGTCACGCGCGCGATCGCGGCGAAGCCCATGCCCGTCGTACGGCACACCGTCTCCAGGATCGTCGGCACGACATCGATGCGACCGACCGCCGCGATATCCGCCGCATAGGATTCGGCCAATTCGGTATTCCCCGTTTCGCCCCCCCGAGGCCGACATCGCTGCACAATAGGAGCGCGGCGCCGATCTAGCAAACGCGAGCCTGCCGACGGGGCCCGCAACCGTATTGCCTTGCTAACACACCAAGTGTATCGTCGCCGAACAGGAGGACTTGGGAATGTACAGCGAGGATGATCTGGAGGCCGCAGTGGCGGCGGGCGTAGTCGATCGGCCGACGGTCGAGCGGCTGCGCGAGTATCTGGCGCGATCGCACCGCACGGTGCTGGTCGACGAGGAGCATTTCCGCCTGATCTCGGGCTTCAACGACATCTTCGTCTCGATCGCGAGCATCCTGCTGCTCGTCGCGCTCGGCTGGATCGGCCAGGCGATCCCGCTCGGCATGGCGGAGGGTCCGCGCCCGCTCGGCGGCCTGCTCGTCGCGGCCGCGTCGTGGGGCCTCGCCGAAGTGTTCACCGCGCGGCGGCGGATGGCGCTGCCCTCGATCCTGCTGCTCGCGGGCTTCGTCGGCGGGTTGTTCGAGGCGACGGGTTCGGTGTTCGGCGCGGTCTACGACGTCGCCGGGCGGTCGCCCGACGGCACCGTCGTCGGCTCGCTGATGCTGGCGGGATCGGCTGCGGTCGCCGCCGTCGGCGCCTACGTCCATTGGCGGCGATTCCACGTGCCGATCACGATCGCGGCGGGTGCCGGCGCGCTGGTCGCGGTCGCACTCGGCCTGCTCGCGGCCGCGGTGCCCGACGCACCCAACCACCTGACGCTCCCCGCCTTCATCGCCGGGCTGTGCGTATTCGCGTTCGCGATGCGGTGGGATATGTCCGATCCCAGGCGCGAGACGCGCCGCTCGGACGTCGCCTTCTGGCTGCATCTGCTGGCGGCGCCGCTGATCGTCCACCCGGTGTTCGCGATGATGGGGCTGCTCGACGGCGGCGTCGGGCTAGGCGGCGCGGGCGTCGTGGTGCTGCTGTACGTGGTGCTCGGGCTGATCGCGCTGGCGATCGACCGCCGCGCGCTGATGGTCTCGGCGCTCGCCTATGTGCTCTACGCGCTGTCGGTGCTGTTCCGCGAGTTCGGCGCGCTCAGCCTCAACATCGCGCTCACCGCGCTGGTGATCGGATCGGCGCTGCTGCTGCTCTCCGCCTATTGGACGAGCGTCCGCGCCGCCGTGCTGGGCGTGCTGCCCGAGGGCCTGCGCGCACGGCTACCAGTCGCGACGCGGAGCGCGCCATTGGTGGCACAGACAGCGTAAGCGGCGTAGCAGTTCCCCGGCGAAGGCCGGGGCCCAGGCCTGGCGCGTGTGGTGCGCGCGGCGCCCGAATAGCGACGTGGGGCCTGGGCCCCGGCTTTCGCCGGGAAACTGCAAACCTCAGTTTTCGATCACGCGCAGCAATGCCGCGACATCGCGCCGACCGCCTTGGTGATCGGATCGGCGCTGCTGCTCTCCGCCTATCGGACGAGCGTCCGCGCCGCGGTGATCGGCGTGCTGCCCGAGGGGTTGCGCGCGCGGCTCCCGATCGCGACGCGGAGCGCGCCGCTGGCGGCACAGGCGGCGTAACAGCATCCTCCCCAGCTTTTGCTGGGGAGGGGGACCGCCGGCGCAAGCCGGTGGTGGAGGGGTGTCCGACTTCGGAGGCCGGCACTTCAACCGGGACGTGAGCTACCCCTCCCCCACTCGCCGCGCGAGTGGTCCCCCTCCCCATCGAAAGATGGGGAGGATGTTTTGGCCTCAATCTTCCACCAGCTTGAGCAATTTCCGCTCGATCGGCGCCAGCACCGGCCCAAGCTCCGCGCCGCGCTTGAGCACCGCGCCATGCTCGCCGATCAGCGCCCACATGCCCTGGCGCAGGCGCAAGGCGGGGCGCTTCTCGATACGGAATTCGGGGCGCTCGGCGGTGCGGCGGAAGGCGGAGAAGGTCGCCGCCTCGCGGCCCAGGTCGATCGCGTAATCCTTCCAATGCCCCGCCGCGACCATCCGGCCGTAGAGATCGAGGATCCGCGACAGCTCGGCGCGATCGAAGCCGACCTGCGTGGCGCGCCCCGGGGCGCTGGGAAACGGCGTGACGACCGCGGTCACGCGCTCTCCCGATCGGGATCGCGGCGCGACAGCAGCGCGCGTGCATCGTCGCGCTCGCGGATCACCGCATCAACCTGCTTGCGCATCTGTTCGAGCTCGCAGCGCAGCAATTCCAGCTTCTGCGTCGCGGGATCATGCTGCTCGCTGCAGATCGTGCCGTAGGGCGTGAAGCGCTGCGTTTCCGCGGCATCGACCAGCGTCTGCTTGGCGGGGATGCCGACCATCGTCGCGCCCGCGAGCACGTCGCGCGTCACCACCGCATTGGCACCGATCCGCGAGCCTACGCCCACCGTGATCGGCCCCAGCACCTGCGCGCCCGATCCGATCACCGCACCGTCGAGAATCGTCGGATGGCGCTTGCCGCCCTTGCCGTCGACCGGGTTCGTACCGCCGAGCGTGACGTTCTGGTAGATCGTCACGTCGTCGCCGATCACCGATGTCTCGCCGATCACGCTGAAACCGTGATCGATGAAGAAGTTGCGGCCGATCTCGGCGCCCGGATGAATGTCGATCGCGGTCCACAGCCGCGACCAGTGGTTGACCAGCCTTGCCAGGAAATACAGCCGCGCGCCGAACAGCGCGTGCGCGATGCGGTGGTAGCCGACCGCCCACACGCCCGGGTAGAGCAGTATCTCCCACCGCGACCGCGGCGCGGGATCGCGCGCCTTGATGGAATCGAGATAGGCGACCAGCCGGATCGGCATGGCGAAACTCCCCTTGGATCGCGTGCTATCTAGGCGATCGGCGCGGAAATTGCGAGGGGGGCGGACTTTATCCTCCCCATCTTCGATGGGGAGGGGGACCGCCGAAGGCGGTGGAGGGGCCGCCGTCGCAGACGGCGGTGCCACCGCCGCCCCTCCACCACCGCCTACGGCGGCGGTCCCCCTCCCCGAGTAACTCGGGGAGGATCAGTCAGCTCACAACGTCGCGTGGATCGTCGCCAGCGCCTTGATCACCGCGGCGATGCGCGCGCCGGCCTGGACCACGTCCGAGCCGATATTGTGCTGCTTGAGCACCTTCTCGTGGCTGTCGATGCACATGCCGCAGCCGTTCATCGCCGAGACCGCGAGGCTGAACAGCTCGAAGTCGGCCTTGTCGATGCCCGGATTGCCGATCACGTTCATCCGCAGCTTGGCGGGCAGCGTGCCGTATTCGGGGTTCGAGACGAGGTGGACGAAGCGGTAATAGACGTTGTTCATCGCCATCACGGCAGCGGCCGCGCGCGCGGCATTGGCGGCCTCCGGCGTCAGCTTGCCCTCGCATTCGGCCTCGGCCGCCTCCACGACGGGCTTGTAGCCGGTGCCGTGCGCGCAGCTGAGCAGCAGCCCGTATTTGCGCTGGTCGCCCAGCGTCTGGTCGGAGAGCAGCGAGCCGACGTTGAGCCGGATGTCCTTGGCGTAATCGGGGAGCGCGTCGGCGAGCGTCTTGAGCGACATCGAGAATTCCTTAGTCATGGAAAGGGGCGCGCAGGCGGTAAGCCCACGCGCCCCAGTAGAGCGCGGCCGGTCAAGGAGGGGGGAGCCCGACCGCGCTAGCGGGTGCGAAGCGCGCCGATCAGGCGGCGGGCTTCAAAACCTCTTCGCCCGACGACCAGTTGCACGGGCAGAGCTCGTCGGTCTGCAGCGCGTCGAGCACGCGAAGCGCCTCGGCGGGGTTGCGGCCCTGGTTGAGGCCGTTGACCGTGACGTGCTGGATGACATTGTGCGGATCGACGATGAAGGTCGCGCGGAACGCGACGCCCTCGGGCTCGGCGACGATGCCGAGCGCGGACGCGAGCTTCTTCGAATTGTCGGCGATCCAGGGGAAGTCGCACTTCTCGAGCCGCTCGTCGGACTTGCGCCACGCGAAGTGGACGAAGTCGGTGTCGGTCGAGGCGCCGATCAGCACCGCGTCGCGATCCTCGAAGTCGCTCTTGAGGTCGCCATAGCCAATGATCTCGGTCGGGCAGATGAAGGTGAAATCCTTCGGCCAGAAGAACACGACCTTCCACTTGCCGCCGGTCTCGCCGGTGTCGATCGTCTCGCCATTGGGAAGCGCGGCAACGCCCTGCTGGACGGGGAGGGTAAGGGCGGGGAACTTGTCGCCGACGGTCAGCATGAATGTGATCTCCTGTTGGGCACGTGTGTGCGGATGCGAGAAACTCGATGCCGCTCTGCAGCATTGCATATGGGAGGGCAAATCGATTATTCCACGGCCTATGATCGAATTTCTTATTCATCGCCGGCAGGCGTGAGCATCCGGGCATGAGCATCTACGTCCCTACGCTCAAGCAGCTGCAATATCTGATCGCGCTGCAGGAACATGGCCATTTCGGCAATGCCGCCGAAGCGTGCTTCGTCACGCAATCGACGCTGTCGGCCGGCTTGCGCGAGCTCGAATCGCTGCTCGAGCTGACGCTCGTCGAGCGCACGCGCCGCGTCGTACGCTTCACGCCGGTGGGCGAGCTGATCGCCAAACAGGCGCGGCGCGTACTGGCCGAGGCGGAGAACCTCACCGATCTCGCGCGCACCGCGGGCAAGCCGTTGTCGGGCGAGCTGCGCATGGGCGTGATCCCGACGATCGCGCCGTTCCTGCTGCCCCGCCTGCTGCCCAAGCTGCGCGCCGACTGGCCCGATCTCAAACTCTATCTGCGCGAGGAGGTGACCGCCTCGGCGTGCGAATCGCTGCAGCGCGGGCGGCTCGACTGCGTGCTGCTAGCACTCCCCTATCGCTGCGGCGAGGTCGATTCGGCCGATCTGTTCGACGACCGGCTGTTCCTCGCCTTCCAGCAATCGCACGCGGACGACTATCCGCCGAGCATCCCGTCGGATGCGATCGACGAGCATTCGCTGCTGCTGCTCGAGGACGGGCATTGCCTCAAGGATCATGCGCTCGCGGCGTGCAACCGCCCCGATCTGGGCGCCGAGGCGGCGATGCTCGGCACCTCGCTGCACACGCTGGTGCAGATGGTCGACAACGGCCTGGGGGTGACGCTGCTCCCCGAAATGGCGATCGAGGCTGGGATATTGAACGGCACCGGCGTGATCACCCGCCCGCTCGACACCGAAAAGCCAAGCCGCCGGATCGCGCTGGCGTGGCGCAAGGGCAGCCCCCGCGCGAAGGAGTTCACCCTGCTGGCGGACGCGCTGCGGAAAGCGGCGTAGACGAGCCGTTCCCCGGCGCAGACAGCATACCGTTCCCCGGCGCAGGCCGGGGCCCAGGCCCCACCTCGCTACCCGAACGCCCCGCCCGCCACCGAGTGCGGGCCTGGGCCCCGGCCTTCGCCGGGGAACAAGAGGTTTCATGCTTCGGGCCAGGCCCCGGCCTGCGCCGGGAAACAAGAAGGCTAAGGCCGCCCATGTTCCGCGCTGGCATCCCACGCCGCCGCGACAGCGTCGTCCGCCGCCCGCGCCTCCACCCAGCGCGACGTACCGTCCGCGAACCGTTCCTGCTTCCAGAACGGTGCCCGGGTCTTCGCCCAGTCGATAAGGAACGCGCACGCCTCCAGCGCCGCGGCGCGGTGCGGCGCGGCGGTCGCGATCAGCACGATCCGGTCGCCGACGCCAAGCGTGCCGTGGCGGTGGATCAGCGTCAGCCCGAGCAGCGACCAGCGCGCCTGCGCCGTCGCCGCGATCTCCTCGAGCGTGCGCTGCGTCATGCCGGGATAGGCCTCGAGATGCAGCGCTTCCAGCCCGTCACCGCCGCGCACCACGCCGGTGAAGCTCGCCACCCCGCCGCCGCCGAGCGCCTCGAGCCGCGCGAGTTCGGCGCCGACGTCGAAATCGTCCGCCTGCACGAGAACGCGCGCACTCATCCGCCCGTCACCGGCGGGAACAGCGCGATCTCGCGCGCCCCCGCGATCGGCGTGTCGAGCGCGGCGAAGCGCTGGTCGATCGCGCAACGCAGCCGCGAAGGATCGGCGAACGCCCGCGCATAGCCCCCGCTCCGCGCGCTCAGCCAGCCGATCAGCGCGGCGACGTCGCGCACCTCCGCGGGCGGCTCGACGCGCTCGCCGTCGCGCCCGATCGCCTCGCGCACCCAGGCGAAATAGAGCAGCGCGACGGCCATGCTCAGTCCATATGCTTCAGGCCGACGCGCAGATAATCCCAGCCGGTCAGCAGCGTCAGCGCCGCCGCCAGCCACAGGAAGCCCAGCCCCATCACATGCACCCACGGCCATGCCGGCAGCGCACCCGCCAATATCAGCGCGCCGAGCGCCACCATCTGGAACGTCGTCTTCCACTTGGCGAGCCGGCTGACCGGGATCGACACGGAGAGCTGTGCCAGGAATTCGCGCAGCCCCGACACCGCGATCTCGCGCAGCAGGATCACCAGCGCGGCGACGACGTGCCAGCCCGCGATCACCGGGTGCCCGCCGATCACCTGCTCGGTCGAGATCAGCATCACGACGACCGCGGCGACCATGATCTTGTCCGCGATCGGATCGAGGAAGATGCCGAGCTTCGACACCGTGCCCTGCGCGCGCGCCAGATATCCGTCGAAATAATCGGTGATGCCGGCGATGCAGTAGAGCAGGAAGGCGAGCACATAGCCGACCCAGCCGGGATGCCACAGCAGCGCGACGAGGATCGGCACCGCGAAGATCCGCGACAACGTCAGGATGTTGGGAAGCGAGAGCATGCCCCGCGATACATCCGATCGCGCGGCGGGCAAAGCACGATGGGCGTTTCCCTCAACAGTTCCCCGGCGCTGGCCGGGGTCCAGGCCCCACCTCGCTGGTTGAACGCCCCGCCCGCCACCGAGTGCGGGCCTGGGCCCCAGCGTGCGCCGGGGAACGTGGTTGCAGGCATCGGCGCCAAGGCTGCCAGCGCTCCGTGACGGCGCCCACCCCGACATCACGCCGGCGCGGCACGTCTCCTCACCGTTCCCCGGCGCAGGC